>JAITTF010000200.1 GCA_031287215.1 Bacteroidales bacterium | reverse complement strand
GAATTGGTTTCTACGAAAGAAGAGGTTGCTTGGAAGAAAAATATAACGCTTACTAAAAATCAATTAGCTATCTTAAAAAGTTTAGATTGTGGTGTATAAAATAGAGGGGAAAGTTAGGATATATACATATGTACAATTATTTCAGGATAAAAACTATATTGATTTTTTTTTCTCAATTGCTTCTAACAACTCTCCTACCACAAAACAGCTTCCTCCAATGAAGATCATTTCATCCTCAAGGCAGTTGTGGAGCGCCGTATGGTAAGCATCTTCCACAGAAGTACAACAAACTGTGTTAAACTCTGCAGTAGTCATCTTTTCGCAGAGTGCAGTTGCCGGCAAAGCACGATTGATATTGGCATTGCAGACATAATAGACTCTATTTTCGGCATTCAATATGGACAAAACAGTATGGATGTCTTTATCATTGACCATCCCTATTACAAAATGAATTTTAGGAAATGGCATCATCGACAACTGAACATCAATCGCTTTGATACCGTCAGGATTGTGTCCAACATCACAAATCGTGTATGGTTTTGTGGATAATAATTGCCAACGACCTCGAAAGGCGCAGTTTTTAACGACATTCATTAAAGCTTTTTGGTGTACGGCATAATCATCAGTGTTGCTAAAGGGAAGCAATGCCGTTGCTTGCATAAAAGTGGCAATATTTTTCAACTGATAATCACCTTGTAGCGGAAAATCAGGTAGCGTAAATAGTGTTTTACCATTTTTTGATACTGTAATGGTATCTTTATTTTTATCAATCTTATATTGTTGATCGGCACAATAGAGCGGAGCAAGTTTGCTTTCAGCAACTGTTTTGAAAACAGGAGCTGTTTCAACATGCGACTCGCCCACTACCACAGGGACTCTATCTTTAATAATACCTGCCTTTTCAAATGCAATTTTGAGTAGCGTTTCCCCTAACAGATTGGTATGGTCTTTAGAGATATTGGTAATTACTGCCAGTACGGGAGTAATAATATTTGTAGCATCCAAACGTCCACCAAGTCCTGTTTCGATGATCGCTATATCTACTTTTTGTTGCGCAAAATACCAAAATGCTAAAATGGTCGTAATTTCAAAAAAAGAGGGTTCTAATGCTTCAAAATCAACTTTATAAATAGCGAAAAAATCCAAAATCTCTTGAGGTTTAATCTCTTTACCATTAATTTTTATTCTTTCCGTAAAATTAACTAAATGGGGTGAGGTATAAAGTCCTGTTTTCAGACCGCACTCCTGACAATAGGATGCCAACAGATTCGCAACGGAACCTTTGCCGTTGGTACCGGCAATATGAATAGTCTTAAACTGCTTGTCGGGATGCGCCGTAATATCAGCAAGCTGTTCAATATTTTCGAGACTTTCTTTATAAGCACTACTCCCAATTTTATGATACATGGGATAGGAGGAGAAGAGTTTTTCTAATAATTGGTGGTACATTTTTTTAGAAGGTAACGAGTTAAGAAGTTAGAAAATTATTATTGGGGGCAAGATTAGATTTCACGTTTTTTGCGCCAGATCATGAGCAAAATAAATCCAAAGAGCATACCTCCAAGGTGAGCAAAGTGCCCTATCCCATCGGCAGTACCTGCTACACCATACACTAATTCTATAGCACCATAAATTACTACAAACCACTTGGCTTTGATAGGTAGCAGAAAATAGATATATATTTTACTGTTCGGAAACATCATTCCAAAAGCCAATAACAATCCAAAAACGGATCCTGATGCGCCAATAATTACAAACCCATTGAGATAATTATTACGGGCAGTAAAGGTAATATTGATTAATTCTACTAAAGAATCGGGATTATATTGCAGATGAGCCCAGTTTTGGGCTACCATAGTTTTAAATTCAGGAGCAGTATTGTTTTCTGCCCACAATCTATAGGTTTCGAGTGAGGGATGATCCAAAAACTGATTTATTAATAATGAAGTAGGATGGATTTGAAAATAAATAATAGTATAATGAATAATAGCAGCACCGATGCCGGTAACTAAGTAATAGAACAGGAATCGGCGACTTCCAAGACTGTTTTCGATCACAGCCCCAAACATCCAAAGGGCAAACATATTGAAGAATATATGCCCAAAACTACCGTGCACAAACATGTAAGTAATGATTTGCCACGGTTTAAAATCGGTTGCGCCAATAATGTGCATACCAAATAAAGAGACTAAATCAATACCTCGCTGTGCCAATAAAAAAGTTGCTAAATAAAAAATACCATTGATAATCAACAGGTTTTTCACTACTGGGGGCATTAAACTGAACCCTCCGGAATTTATCGAATTATCCATAATTTTGTTTCAAATAAAAAAATGCAAAAGTAATGAAAATATAAAAACATTTTTCTGTCCGAGTGAATTGTTTTTTTTACTATTTTTGTGGCTCATTTTACAAGTTCATTTTTTAATAAAATAAATATTCATCATGAAGAAGATTTTCCAAGTAATTTTAATCATTGCAGCCTTATTTTTAGCGCTTTTAGCTTTTAGAAGCATCATGAGACCTGAGAAATTTAAAGTAGTTTATGACTTTCGCGATAAAGAGATTCGTAACCGTCTTCTTACTATTAGAGCCATCCAAACCGTTTACAAAACCGAACATAAAACTTACGCAACGAATGTTGACCAATTAGTAGATTTTGTGAATAACGGCATAGTGAACATTGTAAAAAATGTCGGAGAAATTCCGGAATCAATGACAGAAGAAGAGGCTTTCAAAAAAGGACTCATCAAAAAAGAGACTGTTCAAGTCCCTGCTAAAGGAAAAATTATTGAAACAGACAAAAATGTAGTTGACTATCTTCAAGATTTTCAATATATCCCTTTTAATTATGGCAAAAAATTTGAAATTCAAAACGATTCTATCGTAACTCGTACTTACACTATTCCTGTATATAAAATTGAAATCCCTGTAGATGACATTTTAGCTAATATGACAGAAACAATCTCTCCAAAAAATTCAAGTGCCATTTCTCGTTTCTTCAACTACCTCATTTATGACGACTTAGCTAACGAACACCAATACAAAATAAAATACAAACCCATTTGGATGGGCTCTCTTACAGAAGCTAATACTGCAGGAAGCTGGGAATAATGGCAATTTTGTTTCAAAATTATAGTAAATCCATTCGCCTTTGTACGGATGGATTTGTCTTTTCTAAATTTGAAAAGAATCGATGGATAGAACTGTTTCATTCCAAGAATGACTTTTTACCTCTATTCGAAAAAACAAAACAGTTTTTCGGAAAAAATTGCAATGATATTACCTTAATTGCCTCCAAAAATCCACCTATTCTAATACCGAAATCGCTATATGATTCAGATTTAAAAGAGCAATATATAAAGCTAAACTGCAAAATTCCAGAAGATAGTGCTATCTTTGAGGATGAAATAGATAATTATATCTCTATTTATTACATAGATAGCCAACTCATCAAACCATTTGCAGCCCTCAATTACCACTGCATCCACCTCTCTACGCTGCTTTATCGTTATGTACATCAACCGGAGATTGAAATGAATGCCCCACACCTCTTTGCACTGTATAACAATGACAATAAAGTAGATTTTATTTTCAAGAAAAATCATAATCTTGAGATTATCAATAGTTTTCATTATAGTTCGGAATACGATATTTACTACTTGTTTCTCAACATCGCAAAACAACATCAAATTTCTATAAATGATATTCAAGTGCTCATTTTTAATGATCCTCATAAATCAATAGAAAAATTGATGAAAAATTTAGTACCTAATATCACTTTTATTCTATAAAACCTTATCAACATGAGAATTATTGCCGGAAAAAATAAGGGTCGCCATATTATTACCCCCCAGAATTTGCCTGTTCGCCCTACTACTGATCTTGGCAAAGAGAGCCTCTTTAACATTTTAAACAACTATTTCAATTTTGACCGCATTGTGGTTTGTGATCTCTTTGCAGGTACAGGGAATCTTTCTTATGAATTTGCATCCCGTGGCGCATTGAGTGTAGTCTCTGTCGAACAAAATCATGCCTGCGCTGAGTTTATTAAGAAAAACCTCAACACACTACAATACAATAATGTAACAGTAGTAAAAGGGGATGTATTTCATTTTCTGGAACGGAGTCGTCAATCGTTTGATATTATATTTGCCGATCCTCCCTATAATTTATCCAATATTGAAAAAATCATTGAATTGGTTTTTAAAAACAATCTCCTTAAATTAAATGGATGGTTAGTATTGGAACACTCTAAAGAGCATAATTT
>JAITTF010000156.1 GCA_031287215.1 Bacteroidales bacterium | reverse complement strand
TGGAGGGTGTGTTTTCAATAATTTCTATATCGTTAATATATGACATGTCGAAGTGAGTTGTGTCAGGGATAATATAATAGACATATTGTGCATTTTGTGGAGCTATGCCGTGATTGATAGCAAGTGTAAATACTCTATTTTTTGCAGTTTTGAGGGTAGGAGATACGGATTGCCAATTGCCTGTTTTTTCTTTTGTTGACAATATAATATGGCAACTGTCTGGAAAATAGAATCCTGTTTTATGATGAATAATATAATGAATATGTCTTATTTTTGTAGCGGTGTCCTGCATCTGATACTCTATCATCATATCGGGCTTATTCCCCTCTATGTTGGCATTATTCAGAGGAATATAAACAAAGTCATTGTTGTGATTCAAATATTCATCTACAGAGATACTGTTTTGATAAAGAGATTGATCGAGAGTGGTAAGAACGGGGAATTGATCGTTTTGAGAGGTAATGTTGGTTCCCATACAGACAATCATATTGTCGAAACAAAACCATGATTTTTTGACCTTAAGCCGGATATTTTTGGTTTTGTCATTTTGATTCAAAACGGTAATTCCATTTTGATTGAAGGTTAAGCCTCCCGTAAAACGGCTATATCCTTTTACTTTCTTAGTACCGGTTTGTGGTATTAAATGGGCAGGCAAATGGGGTGCTGTAGTACCGGGGATCATTGACCAGTCCCAAAGTGGGAAAATATCGACATACTCTTTGCCGGTAAGATTGATGCTATTTGCGCCATCAGTAAGAAAATAGCCTAATAGGTTCTCGCCATTCACAATTTCACTTCTCAAGGTACGCTGAGAAGCGCAACGAATGTCGAAAGTATAATCCGGTTGTTGGTGGATGGTGTAATCAGAAAGATGAAAGTGCTGATGGTAAGGTGCAAGCCCATAATTGGGAGGCATTTTTCCGTTTATTCTTTGTTGTGCATTTTCATATTCTGAGCGGTAAGAGGTATCTATATTTTTAAATATTGCCAACATAGGATTGACTCCTGATGCATCAAGAGCATTGGGTCTCGCAAGCGATCTTCCGGATACATTATAGAGAAAATATCCTCCTCTGACTACCGGCAAGTAGGTGTTTCTAACAAAATTACTGAGAAGATTTAATTTTTCTCCGGACAAAACTAACCCTGTATTTACTAAATATTTTGATAATTTCATTACATTGTTGAGCACTACACTACCATAACCGCCAATATAGAGTTGATGTCCATGTTGGTGATAGGAGTAATCATATTGGAATCCCTCACCATCAGTCATTTGTAACGGCATGTATGCTTGTTCAATTCCCTTGAGAAGTACAGTACTATCGCAGGTCAGTAGCCCTCTGTATATACAGTGCATGGCAATATCAATTTTATTGGCGCCTACTCCATGTCCTCTCCTTGCGGCAGGGTCGCCACCCATAGTGGTCATTCGCTCTATCCACCTCTTTTCAGTATCATGATCCAATGGTATGCTACCGGCACGCATAATAATGAGGATAATGCCCATCCTTTGGCAACTGGCAATCTTTTGAAACCACCAATTATCACTTCTTGGGTCTCTGAAATACCAGTAATCCATTAGTTTAGTAATCGAATGCAACAGCTGCACATTGCCGTAATACACACTTCTATGGTCAGTAAATGCTTCTGCTATAGTTTTTATTCGGTCTAAATGCGTAAGGGGTTTCCAATCGGTTCTGTTTTTATCTGAATAATTTACATCTATAAAAGCACCGGCACTATCGATTAGCAACAACTGTTTTGCCACCTCAACATCCGTTCGTGAGGGAACAAAATTAACATGATCTTTCGCAATCCGATCTAATAAAAGAGAAAAAATATCTGTTCTATCTTTCTGTGAATAAGAAAAAGAGTGAGATATAGGACACAACAACAATAATAGTAAAATTCTTTTGAATGGAAGGTCTGTTTTCATGGTTAATAGTTTGATTATGATATTTCATTAAATAATCATGCCACTACCGATGCATAATTTTTTATCTTGATCATAGACAACACCAAACTGACCGGAAGCAATTCCTTGGATTTTTTCTTTTGATTCGATGCGATAAATATCTCCAATTTTAGAGAGAATGCCTTCCGTAAAATCGGGAGTATGACGAATTTTAAATTGAATTTTTTGTTGTTCAAAGTCGCCCCAAATATTTTCGGAGATATATTTAAACCCTGAGAGGTTAATAATTTTACCATATTGAGTTTGAGGATCATAACCACAAGAAACGTAAAGGATATTCTCATCTACATCTTTTTTGACCACAAACCAAGGACCGCTACTCAAACCCAATCCGCGTCTTTGACCGATCGTATGAAACCAATATCCATGATGTTCACCGAGAATTTTCCCTGTTTCAAAATCAACAATTTTTCCTTTTTTTTCTCCTAAATATCTTTTAATAAAGTCATTATAATGAATTCTTCCTAAAAAACATATTCCTTGGCTATCTTTCCTGTCGGCACTGGGCAATTTGGCGGTAGCTGCAATAGCCCTCACCTCACTTTTAAGCAGATGCCCCATAGGAAACATCAATTTAGAGAGTTGAATGTAACTAATTTGTCCTAAAAAATAGGTTTGATCTTTCACAGGATCTTTTGCCGTAGAGAGAAAAACGGTATTTTCGATTTTAGTGGTAGTAGCGTAGTGCCCGGTAGCGATATAGTCAAAATTTTTGCCCCATTTATCATTAAAACAGCCAAATTTAATCATTTTATTGCACATCATATCCGGATTGGGAGTCAATCCACGTTGTACCGATTCAATAGTATATTTAACTACATTATCCCAATATTCATTTTGCAGACTTACGATCTCCATTTCCAAACCATATTTTTTGGCAATAAAATTAGTAATCAGAAGGTCATCTTCAATGGTACACATTACGTTACCCTCTTCATCTTCCATGCCAATTTTAATGTAAAACAGGGTCGGTTTATAACCCATTTCCACCAAGTTGTGTACAGCTACGGAGCTATCCACACCTCCCGAAATCAAAGCAGCAATTTTCATAATATCTCTTTAATTAGAATATGTGCAAAAGTACAAAAAAGTTCACTTGTTTAAGCATGGCAACCGTATATAACGTCAAAATTATTAGCACATCATTGACTCTTAAAATTTTACGCATTTATAAAACACATAAATTCAATAGATCATTGCCACTTTTTGCTATTGGAGTTGTTTACACTCTTTTTTATTAGAGATAGATATTATGAAATATTGTAATTTTACAACCTTTATATATCCTCAAATAATAATTTTAAACATTTTCCGTTATAGCAAGATTATGGATAGCATTTTACTATAACTATCTATAGTGATTTTATAATAAATTGAATCTTAATATTATATGAAATTCTCATAGATGAAAAGAATATTATTTTTACTGATTTTTTTGATGATTTCCTGTGTGGCTTTTTCCCAAAATGGGACAGAAGAACAGTTAGGTATTCAATATTTTCAAAATAAAGAGTATGATAAAGCTGTAGAAATTTTTGAGAAAATCTATAATAAAAATACAAACTCGTACATTTATTACTACTATTGTCGGTCATTAATAGAACTTCAAGATTATAAAGAGGCTGAAAAATTGATTAAAAAACAGATTCGGGCTTTTCCGGATGCGTCGCGTTATAAAGTAGAGCTTGGTTATATATATGAATTGGATGGTGATGGTGCTAAAGCTCAAAAAGAGTATGCCAATCTACTTCAGAATTTATCAGCTAAAGAGTCTGAAATCAGAGAGTTGTATGGTGCCTATCTTACCGTCCGTCAGACGGAATTTGCGATAGAAACGCTCAAAAAAGGACGTAAATTGTTGAAAAATAATAAGTTTTTTTCTGCCGAATTGACCTCCATTTATACACAACTCAATCAACCTGAAAAAGTGATCGAAGAGGCATTGACATTGGTAGAAGACAATGGATACGACTATCTACCTCAATCAGAACAGATTATTCAAAATCTATTAACTGATGACGAAAGCGGACAGAATTACAATTTAGTTTCTACTATTCTCAAAAAAGAGGTGCAAAAATATCCCGACAATAGTTGCTATTTTCAGTTGCTGTATTGGGTGTATCGTATCAATAAAAATTTCAGTGAAGCCTTTGTCCTTGCTAAAGCGTTAGATAAGAGAGAGAAAGGAGAGGGCAGTATTGTCTATCAATTGGGAATCGAATCAAGTAGAAATAGGGACTATATTGTGGCAATTGATTGTTTTAATTATGTTGTAGCAAAGGGCAGTAAATCAAGTTATTTTACGGATGCCCAATTTGAATTATTGAATACTAAATATTCACACATTACTTCTATATCACCGGTAAAGTTGGTGGATGCCATAGCTTTAGAGAAAGATTTTAAAAAATTATTGGATGAATATGG
Source organism: Bacteroidales bacterium (assembly GCA_031287215.1). GTDB lineage: Bacteria > Bacteroidota > Bacteroidia > Bacteroidales > WCHB1-69 > JAGVVH01. The sequence goes on along the minus strand of JAITTF010000156.1, from coordinate 5,042 downwards.
TTCTCATTCCGGCACATCCGATTGGGTGCGAAAATATGCCCATCTGTTGGCATTCTATGTTAATAAACCTGACGATGCTGTAGCGTTATTAGAAAAAACGGTAACTAATCCAGAACTCAGACCAATGGAAAAAGCCTTCTTTAAGACCGATTTGGCAGATATAGAGCTCTATAGGGGTAATGTATGGGATGCTACCTTGCTCTATTCGCAAGTTGATAAAGATTTTCCTAATGATACGATTGGTCAATTGGCAAAATATAAAAATGCAAAATTATCTTTTTATATTGGTGAATTTAATTGGGCAAAAAATCAGCTGGATGTGCTCAAAGCGGCAACTACTAAGTTGATTGCCAATGATGCGATGTATTTTTCGTTAGTCATTTCGGATAATGAGGAGGAAGAGGAAGAAGAAGATGCCGAAGAGGGTATAGAAGTAGAAGAGTCTGTTGCTTTGTTTTCGGAAACGGTAAAAAATTTACCTTTAAATTATTTTGCCAAAGCTGATTTTTTAAGGTTTCAGAATAAAGATGCAGAAGCAATGAAAATGCTGGATTCAGCGCAAAAAGCTGCCCCCGTTGGACCTTTAGTTGATGATATTTATTACCAAAAAGCCAAAATTCTGATCAAACAGGGTAATTTTATCAAAGCAGAAGAGTATTTGAAACTGATTGTTGAGAATTTTGGAGAGGAGATTCTGGGGGATGATGCTACATTTTTATTAGCGCAACTTTATGAGTATCATTTCAAAGATATTACTAAAGCGATGGAGTATTACCAGCAGGTGATGAAAAATTATCCCGGCAGTCTTTATGTAGTGGATGCGCGGAAGCATTTTAGGGTGTTGAGGGGTGATCATTAAAATTAAGAATTATTTATAATGGAATTTCATTTGCGCTTTTTTATTATTTGTACTTTTGCAAAAAAAATTATACATGGTTAATCTGTTGATGTTCGAGTTTTTACATTTTAGAGTTGCTGATTTTATCGATATACTATTAGTAGCTGTGATTTTGTACGAGCTATATAGCTTGTTGAAAGGTACCACTGCCTTGAAGATCTTTTGGGGCATTGCGACCATTTTTCTTTTTTATCTCTTTGCTTCTTTGTTGCATTTAGACTTGATGACTAAATTATTGAGTCAGGTTATGAGTGTAGGTGTTATAGCTTTAATTGTAGTTTTCCAGCCGGAGATACGTTCGTTTTTGCTCTTTCTTGGCAATAGGAAATTTTTTAAAATTATTAATGGTCAGTTAATTAGAAAAGATAATCCCCAAGATTTTGTCGAAGATATAGACTCTATAGTCAGAGCTTGTAAGAGAATGTCAGGAACCTTGACAGGTGCTTTGATAGTCATTGCCAGAGATAATCCTTTGGATGAGTATATTAAGACCGGAGAAAAAATTGATGCCCGAGTATCGCGCGAGTTGATAGAGAATATTTTCTTTAAAAATAGTCCATTACACGATGGCGCAGTGATTATCAAAAACCATAGAATTGATGCCGCCCGCTGTATCTTGCCGGTATCTCGTACTGAGGATATCTCTTCAGACCTTGGTCTTCGACATCGATCGGCGATTGGCATTTCAACCATGACAGATGCTTTAGTGATTGTAGTCTCAGAGCAAACCGGTTATATTTCGGTCTGTGATGAGGGTAAATTATCGAGAAATGTATCTCCATTAGTATTAAAACAAATTCTTACTGAAGATTTTCTTGTGATAGAAAAAACTAAGGGAAGCGACAAATAGCAATACTGAATACCAATAATAGTCTTATGAATAATATTAAATTTGCAAATCCGGTAAAAATTCTTTTTGGAAAAGGAATGATTCCTGAAATTAATAAAGAAATTCCTAAAAATAAGAAGGTTATGATTCTCTATGGAGGTGGAAGTATCAAAAAAAATGGAGTCTATGATCAGGTGAAAACTGCCCTTTTTGAATATCATTGGGTGGAATTTTCAGGATTAGAAGCTAATCCTCATTACGAAACTTGTACCAAAGCCGTGAAAAAAATTAGAGCCGAAAAAGTTGATTTTCTTTTAGCCGTGGGGGGCGGTTCTGTCATTGATGCTACAAAATTTATCGCAGCTGCCGCTTGTTATCAGGGAGACGCTTGGGATTTGATGATCGAAAAAGCCCCTATAGATGCCGCATTACCCTTTGGAACGGTGTTGACACTGCCGGCTACCGGTTCAGAGATGAATATGGGATTTGTTATTACAAAAGCTGCTACTCAGGAAAAGTTGGCTATGGACTCCTTCCATACTTTACCCCAATTTTCAGTATTAGATCCGGAAACGACTTTTACCTTACCTCCGGTGCAAACAGCAAACGGCATTATCGATACTTTTGTGCACATTACCGAACAATATCTTACTTATAATCAACATGCTCTTGTACAAGATTACTTCGCTGAAGCACTACTGAAAGTGCTGGTAGAAGAGGGACATAAAGTGCTGCAACAACCTCATAATTACGACATTCGTGCTAATTTGATGTGGGCTTCTACGTGGGCACTCAACAATTGGATTTCTCAAGGCGTAGTTGCCGACTGGGCTACACATATTATAGGACACGAATTAACCGCTTTTCATGGCATTGACCACGGCAAAACATTAGCTATCGTACTCCCCGGTGTGTTGAAGAGAGAGAGAACAAAAAAAGCAGACAAAATTATCCAAATGGGGAAAAATGTATTTGGTATTACAGAGGGTACTCGCGATGAATTGATTGATAAAACCATTGATACTATGGAAAAATTCTTCAATTCGTTGGGCATTCAAACGCATCTTTCGGATTATGGGGTTGATGAATCTACTATTTCTAAAATCGCATTACGCATGAAAGAGAGAAATTGGATTTTGGGTGAAAATCAAGATATTGATTATACAGCTGTTGCTGAAATTTTACACGATAGAATTTAAAAATACATCTTATTAATAATATTAAATTTATAAAAAATGAAAAAATACTTTTTATTGATTATGCTTGCGATAGCATTTTTATCTTGCTGCCATAATAAACCAACCGTTATAGAAGATATAAACATGGAAAGAGCAGACGAATTTAGTCCTATTACGCCGGAAGAGATTGCCGGAAATGTCATTCAAATGATTAGTAATGAATGGATGTTGATTACCGTGGGCAATCAGGAAAAATACAACACGATGACCGCCAGCTGGGGAATGATGGGCGAATTATGGGGCAAACCGGTTACTGCTTGTTTTATCCGTCCTCAACGGTTTACCTACGAATTTATTGAAAATAGCGAATATTATACACTCTGTTTCTTTGACAGTACGTATCACCAAGCCTTAGAATTTTGTGGAACTAAATCGGGCAGAGATTATCCCGACCAAAATAAAGCAGAAGCTGCCGGTCTGACGCCTGCATATACCGAAAACGGGGCTGTCTATTTCAAAGAGTCATACTTAGTCATTGAGTGTAAAAAAATATATGCACAACAATTTCAAAAGGAATTTTTTGTTACAGATGAGATTACTAATCCCGACAACCGTCTTTATCCAACTTTAGATGAGTTACATAAAGCTTATATTGGAGAAATTGTTAAAGTCCTTTACAGAAAATAATGTTTCTGGAGCAACTCAAACTTACTGATTTTAAAAATTATCACGAAGCAGAATTTGAATTTTGTGAAAAGGTAAATGCTGTGGTAGGTGAAAATGGATCCGGCAAGACCAATCTGTTGGACGCCATTCATTATCTGTCACTTACCAAAAGTTATTTTACTCCACAAGACCATTTTTCGGTGCGTTTTGGAAGCGATTTTTTTGCTATTCATGGAAAATTTGTTGCTTTTAAAGACCAAACCTCTATCCCTATTAGTTGTACTTTTAAGGAAAATGGTCGTAAATTGATGAAAACCAACAATAAGGAGTGTAAGCTCATGGCAGATCACATCGGGCTTTTCCCATTGATTATGATCTCACCTTACGACAACGATATCATCAATAATGGCAGTGAGGTAAGGCGAAAGTTCTTTGATATGATCATTTCGCAGTACGACAAAAACTATTTGCGAAATTTGATGGTCTATCAAAAAATTATAGCACAGAGAAATGTAGTACTCAAACAGATGATAGAACAACGCTATTATGATGCCGGATTGATTAAAATTTATGATGAACAACTTATTGAACCCGGAAATGAGATTTTTAATAAAAGAAAACAATATTTAGAAGAGATCATTCCATTCTTTCAAAATTATTACGACATCCTTTCTGAAAGCAAAGAACAGGTATCCGTAATCTACGAGTCAGGACTATTATCTCGCTCGTTTGAAGAGGGTTTAAAAGAAAATGAACCCTCGGATCGCAAATCGGGATATACCAATTTTGGGGTTCATAAAGATGATTATCTGTTTTTGATTAATGGTAGATCCATCAAAAGATTTGGCTCTCAAGGGCAGCAAAAATGCTACTCCATAGCTTTGAAATTGGCACAGTACGATTATATTTATACGCAAAAAAATATCAAACCGATACTCCTTCTTGATGATATTTTTGATAAACTGGACGCTAAACGTATAGAACAGCTATTAGGATTGATGGGGAAAGAACATATTGGTCAGGTTTTTATCTCAGATAATAATGAGTTGAGAATTAAAGAAATATTAAATATTCATGGAATTACTTATAAATTATTGTCAATAACGACTACTTGATTAATTTTTGTACGATTTATGCTAATTTAAAATAAAATAATGACCCATACATGCAATTCTGAACGATATCCATCTCCCTGTTTTATTATGTTTGAAGAGGCTTTGGAAGCAAACTTACAATTGTTGAATTTAGTTCAACAAGAAACAGGAGTAGCTATCATTTGCGCATTAAAGGGATTCGCTTTTTGGCGTTCTTTTCCTTTGATTGGAACCTATTTGAAGGGCGCTACGGCAAGTTCTCTGAATGAAGCTAAATTAATTTCAGAGTGTATGGGCAAAGAGGCTCATACCTATTGTCCTGTTTATCAACCTGATGAATTCGAAGAATTGATGATATACAGTAGTCATCTTACCTT
>JAITTF010000304.1 GCA_031287215.1 Bacteroidales bacterium | reverse complement strand
AAACACTCAAACGGGCTTTTAACGGATAAAAAATGAAAATAGAAAATTTATATGTTGTATAGTTTAGCGCCACTGCAACCACAAAACACATTACCGGATTAATTATCGAACAGTTTACGGCTGAATCCGTAATCAAACACGATATTACCAAAAGGGAAATAAAGCGCCTGCTGTAATAGCATGTGTTTATGGCAATCGTGATTATGATGAGGAGTAACGATGTTTTGGAGCGGTGGATGCTTGTGTCCGGGAGTGACTGGGGTAAGGAGGCGAAAGGATTGAAGTAAAATAAAAATCATCCAAAAGCGGTTGCTCAGATTCATAGAACCTAAAAATTTATAGTTTTGAAGAAATAAGACTTCCAAGAATTTCACCCATTTAAGATATATTCGTACTTTTGTAGCACCCATTATTTATACGAGTAAATAAAATGGCAACAATCCGAACTGAAACGGAGACAGTAATAAAAAAAATACTTCCTTATCTTCAAAGAAGGGGATATCAAACTGATATAGATTTCGAGACAGCCGTTTCTCAAACAGATCGATACACTAAGGGGTATGTTGACATTTTAGTTACTCTTGGAAAAAGTAAACCTATTTTTCTCATTGAGGCGAAAAGAATCTCAAAACAATTAACTGCAAAAGATAGAGACCAAGCAATAAAATATGGAAAGTCAAAAGATGTAAATGTTCTATTCGTTGTTGTTACCAATGGAATAGATATCCAATGCTACAACACAAAAAATTCTAAAAGAATTTTGTGGGATGGTAAACCTATAAATAAAATACCCACTAAGGAACAATTAAAACTAGTTACTGCAACTCTTAAATCTAATCCGGATGCGACTATTGTCCCAATATCAAATGACACAAGTCTTCCGTACAGACCGGGGCTTCCTCTAAGACAATTAAATACTCTTTTTTATAAATGTCATAGTACAATCAGAAAAATAGAGAAGAATGAAGAAAGCGCCTTTGCGGATTTCTCCAAGCTATTATTTCTTAAGCTATTAGAAGAAAAAGCAGATAATGAGCCTGAGTTCGTTTTGCCGTATTCTTATAGATTTCATGAACTTGCTGCGAAACCTGCAAATGAATCTGACCAAGTAAGGGATTCTATTCTGAGTATGATTGAAAGTATTACCAAGAGGACTTCTTTTGGAGAAGTTCTTCAAGAAAAGATACAGCTTAAAAATCCGAAAACGTTTCATTCAATTATTAAAGATTTATCTGCTGTTTCATTTTATGATTGTAGTTTGGATTCAAAAGGAGCTGCATTTGAGTATTTTGTTCGTGCAACACTAAAAGGGAAAAAATTAGGGCAATATTTTACTCCACGAGAATTAGTCCAAGTCATGTCTGCACTTGTAGGCACTAAAAAAATCGTTAATGCGGTAGTATCCGGATCTAACCTAAAAGTATTAGACCCAGCATGTGGCACAGGAGGATTCATAGTTTACCTGTTGCAAGATGCTATTCGCCAAGTGCAGATTAAGCTTAAAAAGAGAGAAATTACTCAACCGACATACGATACAATTATAAAAAAGCTCAAAGAAGATATCTTTTTTGGTTCAGATGCCAATGAAGGGGTCGCTGCATCTGCAAAAATGAATATGATTATTGCTGGTGACGGCCATACGAATATTCAGCACGAGGATAGTCTTGCTAACAACTCTAAAAATTGGTCAACAAGTAATCCTGATTGCAATTTGATTCTTACCAATCCACCCTTTGGGACATCAGAAGGTGATTCTTTATCAACTTCTGACATGCAACAGTTTAATGTATCTTCTTCAAAAGGCCAGTATTTATTCCTTCAAAAAATGATAAATACAACTGTCAAAACGGGAGAAATTTGTACTGTAATTGATGAAGGAGTTTTAAATACAGATACAGGAACTGAACTACGACGATATCTTCTTCAAAACTGTAAGCTAATTGCGGTTGTAAATTTACCGAATGAAACATTCAAACCCAATAAAATAAACGTCAAATCAAGCTTGCTTTACTTTGAAAAAAGAGAAAATCCTGATTTATGTTTTGAGGAAAATTATAAAGTTACAATGTGCCAGTTTTCTTCTTTAGGTTATCAAGGTTCAGGAGATAAAATCAGAGGGTTTGACAAAGATATGTTTTTGACTGAAATAGAACATCAAATTCTTGACCAATCCGTAAATGTTGTAAGAAATGGATATAACTGGAAAGCATTTGACATAGATATTCAAGATATTTATAACGACTTAACTTGTCGGTTTGATTATAAGTATTGGGAAATTGAGGTTAGAAATGAAATTAAAAGACTTTCAGACCTGGGCAATCCAACTATAGCTGAAAGTAATTTAATTCCAACATCAAGAGGCAAAAGTCCTTCTGCTGATAGTTATGTTGATGAACAAGACGGATATGCTTTAGTAGTTAAAGCAGGAAGTAATATTACCAAGTTGGGAAAAATTACTACGGAGAATTCCGACTGGATTGAAAAAACTGTGTATGATGAGTATGTAGAAAAAGCCGAAGAATCAGGTTCTAATCTGAACATAATAAGGAAATGGGATGTGTTACTATCCTCGACAGGAGATGGAACTCTGGGGAAATGTTGTGTGTTTGATATAGATATTCCTGCAATCGCTGATGGACACGTCACAATCATTAGAGTAAATCGAGAACAAATAGACCCATATTATTTAGCTGACTATTTACGGAATGGATTCGGAGCGGAACAAATTTCAAGATTATACACAGGTTCTACAGGTCTTATTGAATTAACCCCAGAGCAAGTTAATAGAATAGTTATTGATATGAGGGGCGATGTAGATAAACAAAAAACTCTTTCAAAGAAACTACGAAAAATAGAAGATGAATATATATCCAAACTAAAAGAAGCGGAACTTTTATTAGAAAACTCAAAAGAAGTATTTATATAAGGCCTGAAACAATATCCCACGCCCAATAAATCACCACGCAAGACACAGCAAATCAGCGAATTAGACACATTCAGCAAATAGGTAAAAACTTGCTGTTTGGAATTATATCCGGCAGCAATTTTTGTTTTCTGTTGTGCCTCTTTTCTATTTAGGGGTATAAATAGGTTGTTTTTTATCCATTAGCTACCCTTTTCCATGAATTTAGGCATGGTAATTCCATTCAACCTGCTGATTGTCAATTGATTTTTAGGGGTGTTGATTTTTTATCAC
>JAITTF010000083.1 GCA_031287215.1 Bacteroidales bacterium | reverse complement strand
ATCTTTAAATTTTTTGTGCAATACTTCACCTCTAATAGATGCTTTATTTCCCCTAATATCAGTAAGTTGAATATTGTCGAAATGCAATCCTTTTTGATCAAAACCTATTTTTTGGTTTTTAAGTTTATAAATAGTATTCAGCGGAGCAATACCCAGTTCTCCCTCAATAACATTAACAATTCCTTTAAAATAAAGCGAGTCAGTATTGGCAATGAAAGTGATCTCCCCATTTGCTTTTCCTTTTACAATATTACTAAAAGAGGCGAGAAATGGCGAAAGAAAGCTAATATCAAGCGTATCTACATCGGCTGTAACCTCTAAGTTTTTCTGAGCTAAAGAGTAAGTACCGGTTAGTTTTGCCAATTTATGAGTCTCTTTTTGGTAATCAGAATAGGAATAATGATCAATAATGGAAGAGTTGAAAGGTTCGTCCTTTTGAAATAGACCTCCACCAAAATTAACTTTTTGTACTCCCGGTGCTGCACCTGCCAGAAATAGATGTCCAAAAGGGGCTTCATTGAACATAAAATCATCAATAAGCATTTTCCCTGTAATAATTCTTTCTAAATGCCAAGTGTCTAACTTGATTTGTGCCGATAGATTACCGCCAAAAGAGATGTTGCGACTTGCTAATAGAAAATTGATCTGTTCTAAGTTAAAATTGACTAAATCAAGATTCAGATTGTCTTTTTGTTTAAAGGAAAAAATACCATTAGCTGAGAGACTGCTGTTTTTGGTTTGTAGTGCTACATTATCAAATGTTAGAGCATCCGGTAATAAATGAATTACATGTTCTTTATTAAAAGTCCATTGATTACCCTGAAAATCAAGCAGTGCGTCCGTAATTTTAAAAACGATATCCTCTTTTGAAGAGCCATCTACAGTGCCGGCAAAAATGGAGGCAGACTTGTTGAAAAGCATCTGAGGATTAAACCAATTTAACTGATAAGCTAACTTATTATCCGCCAGAGAAGAAGCCCAACGGATGCCGGAAAAGACAAAATTGTTTTTTTTCTGATGAAAAACAAGACTGTCACAGTTCATTGTTAACAGGAGTTCTTGTGATGGAGCTATATTTCCCTTCAGATTCAAATTGTTGACCGACATCTTTTCTCCGTATCTTATTCTATTACTGTGCAATTCAATGCTGTCTCTGTGTAAAGAATTGACCACCAGAGATACCGATGTTCCTGAAGAGATTCTGAGGTTAGGAACAAAGAACGACAAGATATTTCGGGTATTGAAAGTCTCGGCGTGCATTCTAAAATAGTACTCTTTCTCATCATTGAACTTTTCCGGAGGGCTGTTTTCTACTGTTTTTCTTGCCGGCAAAAAATTGGGAACATAGTGATAGGCAACCCCAATAAGAGAATCTATTATCACATTGAGGTTATAATTAGTTGTAATTGTTGCATTTACAATTGAAGAGGCGAGAATAAATTTATGAATAGTCTCCTCTACATTCACCATCGTCAGTCGCAATCTTTCCCCGACTAACTGCTTGCCATCCACACTATAGGACAAGCCATCAAAACCAACAAATCCATTCAAATTATCCAAATTATTTCCACGAAGATTCAATTCCAAGGCAGAAAAAGAGAGAGTCGATGAGGGATGTTTTTGATAATAGTGTATAATTTTATCAAAACCCTTTGCGGTATCCACTACAGAAAAGTTTTTTGCTAAAACATAAGGAACAAAATTATTGAGAACCATATTAGCCTTATAAACAGGTTTTTCACTACTCAAATCTATAGCACCTGAAAAATCAAAATCAATATTAGGGTCTTTACTTTCTAACTCAACATGAAAAACTTTTTTACCAAATCCACCCTCTATCGTAACAAGATGCAGCGGGTAATTCACCATGTCAAAGGAGGCAATCTTGCCTGAGATTTCTGCCTTTGCAGTAGCCAATAAATTAGAGACATGAGCAGTCCCATCTAAGGATAGTGCTAAAGATGTTTTGCCAAAGAATTTGTTTTCTCCTAAGAGTAGCCCTAAATTAAATCCGGTTAAATTGACCTCTCCGTTGTAATCAATCTCTTTATTAATCAAATCGTTACAAGAAAAGTTGACATGAGCATCTCCCGCATCGGAGCACAATATAATATCGCTTTTAAAATCTGTAAGATACCCCTTAAAATAACCTTCAAAAGTCGAATTGCCTACCCTTTTTACCTGCTGAGGCAGCGAAATCCTTTTGCCTTTGGGTAAAGTAAGCGAATCTAACTCATTGAAATTAAGTTTGGATTCACAAAGATTTACATCAAAATAGGCATTGGAAAAATCGGTGATATTTCTCATGTGAAAATCACCACAAATTTCGGTATTAGCATTAATAAAACACCTTAAATCATTAACGGATAGATTATTTACACTGTTAATGACATTCCCGCTGAGATATACTTTTTCATCCATACCCCTCATTGGATTTACCCAACAAGAGACATCAGCGAAATCAAGAATTGAGGGTTTTAAAATAGTATTGATATTGACACTATCTACAAAATCGGCAAAATTACTCCAATCATGATAAAGAAAATGTAAATCTAAATTAATTTCGCTGGTTTTAGTTTTTAGTTGTGCATTGGTAAAGATGAGTTCATGGTCATTAATCTGAAATTTGGCTTTAGATTCAAGCAGACTGAAACCCGTATATTGATTAAAAGCAAGATGATTAATATCTGCGCCAATATCGGGACCGCGAACAATAAAATTATGGGCATCAAAATTAATATCTTTAAGTTCTAAAAAACCAAAATCCATGAGATCTGAGGTGTCGGTATGAAATTTATAGTTTTCATTGGTAAAACAAAAACGAGAATTTTCCAAAGTCAGGTGGTCTGCTTTGAGTATAAATCCAGATTTTTTATCCTTTTTAGAAATTTTTCTTGCCCATTTTGCAATATTGACGGTATCATCTCCGCGATATTTTACCACATTGACATCTCCTCCGAAACCATTCAACTCCCCAAAAGAGAGTACAAACGGTTTTATGCCTATTTTTTTAATTCTGGCAGTTGCTTTATCTACTCTGATCATATCATGATCGTTACCATCCTTGATGACAAAATCATAAACCGTAATTTTTAGAGTCGGTGATAAATAAATTTTTTTCGCCGAAATTTCGCTTCCCCATTTTTCGGACAATAGCGCTGAAACCTTGCCAATCAAAGCATTTTGAATTGGCGAAATAAAAACGAGCAGCACTAAGAGTAAATCCAGAGCAATAAAAGAACCAAAAATCCACATCAGGATTTTCAAGATTTTTTTTATAATTCTGTTTTTAAATAGGGTCATATCAATGCTTACACACAAATCTGCAAAGGTACAAAAAATTAAGGAATATTAAAAAGTGACAAAGTAGGGTTAATTCTATTAAAATAGGATTGGTCATTTCAATTTTTTTGTGTAGATTTGCACACTCAAAAATTTACAGATTTTTTATTCCCGTTTTTGCTTAAGTTTTCGAGTATGAAAAAGTTATAAAATGGGTTTGATTTAAGAAAATGCATCATGAAAGTAAAAAACGTTTTAATTTCTCAAAATGCCCCCGCAGATTTTGAAAAATCGCCTTATTCAGAACTCACCAAAAAATTTAGTATTAATATTGATTTTTGTAAGTTTTTTCAATTAGAAGGCGTTACCGGAATGGATTTTAGAAAAAACAAAATCAATCTTGCCGAACATACTGCCGTTGTTTTTTCCAGCAAAAACACCATAGATTATTTCTTTCAACTTACTAAAGAATTGCGCATTGAGATGCCGGAATCTACTAAATATATTTGCCCAACGGATCAGGTAGCTCACTACCTTCAAAAGTATGTTCAATATAGAAAAAGAAAAATTTTATTTGGAAAAAATAACAACCCAAATGGCATTTTCGACCTTTTTTTAAAAAATAAAACTCAAAAGTTTTTAATTCCTTGTGGAGAAGACTCTATTAATACTCAATATGTTGAATATTTAGAAAAACATAATATTAACTTTACTCCTGCCGTTGTTTTTCACACCGTAATGACCGACCTGAAAAAAGAGATTGACATTCAGAAGTATGATATGATTGTCTTTTTTAGCCCTCATGGCATTGTTTCTTTAAAAGAAAACTATCCCGATTTTGAACAAAAAGAGATCGTATTTGCAGCTTTGGGACTCAATACAGCTGCCGCTATTCAAGCCGAAGGATGGGACTTGCAGATTATGGCTCCCACAAAACTAACCCCTTCTATCACTACGGCAATATCGCTCTTTTTAAAAGACCATGCTACCAGAAAAAGATAATCATATAGATCTTTCTTTTCCTAAGAAAAATAGAATCTCTTCTGAAAAAGTTATCCAAGAACTCATTGGAAATAAGAAAGTTATTTTTGAACACCCTTTTAAGTGTTTCTATCATTGTACGCCAATTTTAGATCCTCATGAAGGTAACGCTATCTGTGTCTCGGTTCCCAAGAAGATCTTTAAAAGAGCGGTGGACAGAAATAGAGTAAAACGGCTGATTAGAGAAAGCTATCGTATTAATAATCACACTATTTTAGATGAAAATACACTTCTAAAAGAACAGAAATTAGAGCTGATGATTATTTATATTGAAAAGACTATCCTTCCATACAAACTCATTGAACTAAAGATCAAAGAACTCTTAAATAAAGTAATTCTTAAGATTAGTTAAAATGAATTTTATCTCCAAAATTCTTTCCAAATTTTTCATTCTCTTGATCAAAATCTATCAAGTTACCTTATCTCCATTTATCGGCGGACAATGTAGATATTTACCTACTTGTTCACATTATGGCATTGAAGCGATCAAAAAACATGGTCCTTTCAAAGGTAGTTTGCTGATGCTCAAGAGAATATGCTCCTGTCATCCTTGGGGCGGTTCCGGATACGATCCGGTACCTTAACCGGTTTTAAAGAGTAACCCCTGATCCAAAAAATGTCATATTTCCCCACGTTGTGGATGTGGGTGGGTTGATTTTGCACGCAAAGATAAATATTTATTTTTAAAAATTAAGAGGTGCCGATTAAAAAAAAATTGTATATTTGTGCCTCA
>JAITTF010000078.1 GCA_031287215.1 Bacteroidales bacterium | reverse complement strand
AAAATACAATTTTTTTTAATATAAATCACTTTTTTGTGATTTTTTTTTATGATGATTTTTTTTCGTAATTTTGTAGCTCCTAAAATTTAAACATTATGTACAAAAAAATCACCCTTTTCTTTTTTATTGCAGTCCTTTTGTCTGTGTCTGTTTTTTCTCAAAATCAGACTATTACGGTAGAAAAAATATGGAAAGATTATCTCTTTTCTCCGCGTGGTGTTAGAGGATTCCATTCTATGCACCATGGCGATTTTTATTCGGTAACCTCAAAAAATGGTATCGATAAATATAGCTTTGAAACCGGAAATTTGGTGGGTAATATCATTACTAATGATGATTTGTTACTCATGAGCAGCCAAAAAGTGGGCATGAAGGACATTACAAGTTATGAATTTGATGAAAATGAAAAACAAATTCTAATTGCTACCGATGAAAATGCGATCTTTAGAAGGTCAAGCTCGGCAATCTATTACATTATAAATTTAGAAACTAAAAAAATTACGCTCTTAGATGATCCTAATAAAGGGAAACAGAGTTTTGCAACCTTTTCTCATGATGGGCAAAAAGTAGCCTTCGTTAGAGATAATAATCTGTTTGTTAAAGAATTAAATAGTGGTAAAGTTATCCAATTGACTGCTGATGGGGCTGAAAATAAAATCAAAAACGGTTTTGCTGATTGGGTTTATGAAGAAGAATTGAGCCTTACTCAGGCATTTGAATGGGCACCCGATGATTCTAAAATAGCCTTCATGAGATTTGATGAGAGTAAAGTAAAAGAGTTTTCTATGACCATGTTCGGCGAGTTGTATCCTGAAACATTTTCCTATAAATACCCTAAAGCAGGAGAAGATAATTCTGTAGTAGCTATTTATATTTATGATTTTAATACCGACAAGAAAAATAAAATAGATTTTGGTACCGATTTAGATTGTTATTTTCCACGTATTTATTGGCTTTCTAATTCTACAGATTTAATAATATTACAACTCAATAGACATCAGAATGTGCTTGATTTTCACCGTTATAATACTGTTACTAATCACAAAGATATCGTTTTTACAGAGCAAAATAGTCGTTGGGTAGAGATCGGGAATATCTATTTCTTAGACGACAATAAAAGTATGCTGATCACCTCTGCCCGAGATGGTTGGAATCATATTTATAAAGTAGAATTTGGAGGAAAAACAACCCAACTTACGAAAGGAGCTTATGAAGTGTCGGAAATTTGTGCTATTGACAAAAAGAAAAGCCTGATCTATTACCTCTCTAATGAGACTGAAACCTTAAATAGAGACCTTTATGTAATGAATTTCCAAGGCAAAAAGAAAACGCTACTTACAGATGGAAAAGGCTGGAATAGAATTACTTTTAGTGCTGCTAATAATTTTTATTTGAAAAATTATTCCAATGCTACTACACCTCCTTACTATACCGTATGTAATAGCACCGGCAAAGAGCTAAGAGTGCTGCAAGATAATGTTGATTTTGTAAAAAATACCCAAGAATACGGTTTTGTCCCTAAAGAGATGATCAAAATCCCTACCGACAATGGTTTAAAACTGAACGGTTGGATGCTACGCCCTTCAACCTTCACGGAAGTGCAGCAATATCCTGTTTTGATGTACGTGTATGGCGGTCCAGGCTCACAAGAGGTGAACAATTCATGGGTGAGAAGTTTGGATTTTGCGTGGTATCAAATGCTGGTCTCTTATGGATATATTGTAGTTTGTGTAGATGGTAGAGGCACTTCAGGTCGGGGTGATGAGTTTAAAAAATGTATTTATAAACAGATGGGACATTTTGAAGCCGAAGACCAATTGGCGGTAGCTCGTTATCTGCAAACTTTGCCTTATGTAGATGGCAATAGAATCGGCATTTGGGGCTGGAGTTTTGGAGGTTATCTCTCTTCTTTAGCAATGTTTAAAGGCGAAGGGCTGTTTAAAATGGCTATTGCTGTGGCTCCAGTTACAAATTGGCGCTATTATGACAATATTTATACCGAAAGATTTTTACAAACACCACAAGAAAACCCATCCGGGTATGACGACAATTCACCTATTTTTCATACCGACAAACTACAAGGGGCTTACCTGCTGGTACATGGTACTGCCGATGATAATGTTCATTTTCAAAATTCTGTTGATTTAACTACCGCCTTGATTAACAGTAATAAACAATTCCAAGAGTTTTTTTATCCCAATATGAATCATTTTATTAACGTAGGAAATGCACGTACCCACCTCTATAATAAAATGACCAAATTTATTTTGGATAATTTATAAAAATGCATGTCCTTTAATAGATTTACAATTATAGGTTCCGGCAATGTTGCCACTTGGTTAGCATACAAAATCACGCAATCAGGAGGGCAAATAGTGCAGATTTACAGTCGTAATATTGTGCATACAAAACGCTTAACGGCTTGCTATGGAGGTACTTCAATAGACACGCTTTCCGAACTATCAAGTGAGGCGGATATATACATTTTTGCTATCCATGATGATGCCTACCATGCCGTATTGAGGCAACTCCCTTTTCAATTGCCTTTTGCCATTCATACTGCAGGGTCGTTGCCCATTGTTTTGTTAGAACCCTATTCCCGCCATTTCGGCGTGTTATATCCTTGCCAAACTATTTCTCGACAAGCTGATTTTGAATCTTTAGAAGTACCTTTATGTATCGAAGGAAATCATAACATTACTGAAACGCAACTTGAAACGATAGCCCAAACATGGCAATCGCAGTATTATGTCATTGATGGGCAACAAAGAGCCTATTTGCACCTCGCCGCCACTATTGCTTCCAATTTTTCTAATCTGATGTACCGAATTGCCTTCGACATATTAGCCTCTAAACAAATGAATCCACAAGTCATTGAGCCTCTAATCCGACAGACTGCGTTAAAAATAGCCCAAACTACTCCCAGAGAAGCCCAAACAGGTCCTGCCCAAAGAGGGGATATGACAACACAAACAACACATTTAAAGCTACTTACAACAGAAAAGCTGAAAGAGATGTATCGTTTGTTGTCGCAGTTTATTGTTAGTGAAACAAGTGATGTAGGTATCGAAAAATAAAAAAAAACAACTTTTTTAAAGAAATCAAAACGACTTTTTATTGTTTTGATTTTTTTTGTATTTTTGCACCCTTATTTATAAACATTATAGTAATATGGCAACTAATGAAAAATTAGGCACAAAGAGTGCAACAGCAGAACCTAAAAAAGAAAACTTCGTTACTAAAACCATTAAATTTTTCGAAAAAAATCAAAAATGGATTTATGGAATTTTAATTGGCATTTTAATGATAGCTGTTGCAATAGTACTTTTAAACAGATTCTATTTCCAACCTAAGATGGAACGAGGTTCTACCGCAATCTTAAAACCGATAGAGTTTTATACTCAAGCAGTACAAATGGGAGATTCCGCCCTTTACACTCAAGCACTTGAGGGAGATGAAGAAAATGATGGTTTTTTGACTATTATTTCTCAATATAAATGGACTTCGATTTCAAATACAGCTAAATATTTTGCCGGCTTATGTTACCTCAATACAGGAGATGAAGATGAAGCGTTGAAATTTTTCAAAGAGTTTAAACATAAAGAAGATGTCTATTGGCATGCTTGTCAAATGTTGATTGGAGATATCTATGACAACCAAAATGACACTAAAAATGCCATAAAATATTATGAAGTAGCTACCGAAAGTAAAGACCCCTATTTTACTCCTATCGCTCTTTTCAAATTAGGTCAACAATATGAAAGAGATAATAATTGGAAAAAAGCGATCGCTGCTTACGAGCAAATAGAAAACAATTTCAATACTCAATATATGAATATGGGTGTTGATAAATTTTTAGAAAGAGCTAAAATTAAAGCCAACTAATCATCTATGGATAAAAAACAAAATCTTTCAGATTTTTTTTTAAATAAAAATTCAGATTTTTCTAAATTTAAAATCGGAATTTTAGTTAGTGAATGGAACGAAGCTATCACAGGGAGCCTCAAACAAGGTGCTCAACAGACGCTTAAAGAGTACGGCGTATTACCACAAAATATCATTACTCATGCGGTACCGGGTAGTTTTGAATTACCTACTGCTGCCGTAATGATACTTGAAGGGGACGACACTCTTGATGCGGTGATCTGTTTGGGATGTATTATTCAGGGCGAAACCCGCCATTTTGAATTTATTGCGCAAGCAGTCGCGACCGGCTTAGTACAAGTAGGTGTGGATTACAATTCACCTGTTATTTTTGGCGTACTTACATGCAATACTTACCAACAAGCAGAAGATCGTGCAGGAGGTAAACATGGCAACAAAGGCATAGAAGCAGCTGTCTCTTGCCTTAAAATGCTCGAATTAGAAAGAAAACTAAAACATTAAATCTTCTTTAAAATCATGGCTGTTCGTGAAGGACAGTATAATTTTAAATGATGTACTCCTTTGAAAAAGGAAGTGGAGTGCTTGATGCTATCATCAATATTTCCAAAACCTCCAAAATTTAGAGCATCACTATTTAAAATGATGGTATATTTTCCCTCGTCAGAGACAGGGAATGCGTAGTCTGTAAAAGATTTTGTAGGATGTAGATTAACAATAAAAATCTCACTACCTCTTCCAAAACAGAGCAATTGGTCTTTCAGATGCTCATATAATTTTATGGGACTATGTTCTAAAATATTGTTTTCTGTAGCACAATGCACTAAGGCTTCATCAAAATTTTGCAAATAATGATATTTCAAAGCCTCGTCATCAGCCAGATCCCAACGGCGAAGCGCATACTGGTATGACCACTGATTGCCATCACGCGGAAAATCTATCCATTCGGGATGCCCAAACTCATTGCCCATAAAATTCAAATAGCCACCATTAGCTAAAGTTAAGGTGAGAAAACGAATCAACTTATGCAATGCTATTCCCCTATCAATGACCATATTATTAGTATTTACAGCCATTGAAAAATAGATATCTTTGTCCACTAAACTAAATAGAATGGGTTTATCGCCCACCATAGCTTGGTCATGACTTTCAGCATAACTGATCGTACGCTCTTCAGGGCGTTTATCCGTTAAACGGAAGTAAATCTCATTCACATTCCACTCTTCATCCCTCTTAGAAACTATCGTTTTTTTCCAAAAATCGGCAATGCCCATCGACATGCGATAATCAAAGCCTATACCACCCTCTTCTACAGGATAAGATAGACAAGGCATGCCACTCACATCTTCGGCAATTGAAATACTATTCGGATTCACTTGGTGCATCACTTTATTGGCTAAAGCCAGATAGACAAGCGCATCTTCATCCACATTATCATCAAAATATTGACTATAATTCACAAAGTCCACACCAATACCGTGATTCCAATAGGTCATACTGGTAACACCATCAAAACGTAATCCATCAAAATGAAACTCTTCCATCCAATATTTGACGTTAGAGAGCAGAAAAGAGAGCACTTCCAGTTTTCCATAATCAAAACAGCGAGAATCCCAGACAGGGTGATGCCCTTTAGGGTCAGGATGAAAATAGAGCGAATTGGTACCATCAAACAGTGCCAACCCCTCTTTTTCGTTAGAAACGGCATGAGAGTGAACAATATCAAGAATGACAGCGATGTCCAACTCATGAGCCTTGTCGATCAGTTTTTTCAACTCTTTAGGAGTTCCAAAACGAGAAGAAGGAGCAAAAAAATTAGAGACTTGGTAGCCAAAAGAGGCATAATAGGGATGCTCCATCACCGCCATTAGCTGTATCGCATTATACCCCAATTGTTTAACTCGTGGAAGAATC
>JAITTF010000074.1 GCA_031287215.1 Bacteroidales bacterium | reverse complement strand
CCACCTTGATCGTACAATCGCAACAAGGTTCTACCTCCTTATTGCAAAGAAAAATGAAATTAGGTTATAACCGTGCCGGTAGGATTATGGATTCTATGGAAGAATTTGGTATTGTAGGTCCTGCCGCTGGCAGTAAAGCCCGTGAAGTGAAGGTCAAAACCACCGAAGAATTAAGAGCAATCTTTGTGAGGATGGGGTTGTTGTAAATTCAAAAAAAAATTGTAATTTTGCAATTCAATACAATATTTGTATTGGAGAGTGCTTGTTATCAATAATTATTATAAACACAATGACCATGAAAAAATCTTTTCTTTTTTTAGCAGTAGTATTATCCATTTTATTAATTTCCAAAGAGGGCTATTCTCAAGATTCGCAAAAAATTTTACCGACTTCTACACAGTCTAAATACGATATGAAATGGATTTTTTTAAATCTGAATGTCGATAAAATGAGCACCTATCTTTCCGGAGATGTTACTCTTAAATCGCAAGTTATTGTCCCTATTTTGGATACCTTTTCTTTTCATTTGGCAAATTATTATACTATTGATAGTCTGAAGGTAAATAATCAAATACAACCATTCATTACCAATGGACACGAAAGATTAATTACCGGCTTAACTTTCAATAATGGTACTATTTTTGATGTTCAGGTATTTTATCATGGTTCTTCATCAGGGAGTGGCGGCTTCTTTTCCGGTATCAGTAGCGCTACCCATTGGTCATATCCCGCATTCCGTACTACATGGACTTTGTCCGAACCTAATGCAGCGTACCAATGGTTCCCGATAAAACAAGTATTAACTGATAAAATTGACTCTGTCCGTTTTTATGCTACGACTGCTATAGGCAACAGAGTAGGGTGCAATGGGCGTTTGATGGGTATCGACACCCTTCCAAACAATAAAGTTAGATTTCGTTGGAATTCCAATCAATATCCGATAGATTATTACCTCATCTCTTTTGCAGTAGCCGATTATCAGGATTATTCTTATTCTATTCAATTGCCCGGTGTTACTGCTCCACTCTTGATACAAAATTATATTTATAACAGCACCTCTTGTTTGAATGCCACTAAAACAGTTATTGATAAGGTTGGCGAGATGATACAGTTTTTTTCAGAAACTTATGGTACCTATCCATTTGTAAATGATAAATATGGACATACTTATGCTCCTATGGGAGGTGCTATGGAACACCAAACAATGACTACTACCGGCTATTTTGAAGAAAGTATTATAGCTCACGAATTAGCACATCAATGGTTTGGGGATAAAGTTACCTGTGCTTCTTGGGAGTACATATTTGTAAATGAGAGTTTTGCTGCATATAGTGCATTTCTTTGGGAAGAATACGCTTACGGTACCTTTGCTGCAAGGAATACTTTTCAAAATATTAGGAACAACGTATTGGCTTCTGCTCTTACGGGAAGTGTTTATGTTCCTGTTTCACAAATAGATAATGAAAATCGTATTTTTAACGGTACACTATCTTATAACAAAGGTGCTACAGTCCTTCATTTATTGAGATTTATTTTGGGTGATGATCTGTTTAAGGAGGCTTTACAGACATACCTCAATACGCACGCCTATTCTACAGGCACTATAGATGATTTTAAGGAAGCTGTAGAGTCGGTTGTAGGTACAGATTTTGACTATTTCTTTGATCAATGGATTTATGGAGAAGGATATCCGGAATTTGATCTGACCTGGCAACAGGTGGATAATAAATTCAGAATCAAAGCCAACCAGACCACGACAGCACCCTCCATAACACCATTTTTTCAAGTACCTTTTGAGGTAAAATTAACTTATAGTAATGGCGGAGGTTATGATATTGTTACCTTTAATCAAACTGTTAACAATCAGGCATTCCAATTTACAATTCCTTACGGAAAACATGTTTCTTATATTACTTTCAATCCTAATTATTGGCTTTTAGCAAAAGTAAATACGGTTCTTAATGGAGAAGTTGAATTTGATGATTCCAGTATCGAAAGCGTAATTGCAAAAGAGGTAGTTCTTTACCCTAATCCCGCTACTGATCAAGCTATAGTAGCAGCTACCTCCTCGATCAGTAAGGTAGTTGTTTTTGATGTTGCCGGCAAAAGTATTCAAGTTTTACTCTTCGATGCCGACCCCCAAGTAGCAATAGACCTTCAAAACATGACTCCAGGCATCTATTTTCTCAGAATCACTACTGAAAAGGGAGTTGTAACTCGGAAATTAATGGTTACGGATTAGAGTTTACTGATTATCTATCAATGCTTCAACATTTTCTTTTTGCAAAATCTATTTTACAATAACTTTTGAAGTATGTACTTTGCCATTTTGGATTATTTTGAGTAAATATGTACCGGCATTGTATTGGGTAGTGTTGATGCTAAAGACTTGCTCTTGGGTAGAAGTCTGCAGAAGCTGTTGTCCAACAAGGTTAAATAATTGTACATCAGCATTTCCAGATTCTGAAAGCGTAACCTCAAAATCTGTTGACGCCGGATTTGGAGCAATTTTAATTGCATTTTTTTTTACTGGTGATATACCCTCTACCAGTGGTACTAAATTGTTGAGATAAACACTCATATAATGGCGTTGCGTTTCGTTACACCACATCGAAATTGGAATATATCTTTGATAATAATAAGCCATACTATTAGGATTATACGACCATTTGTAAGCATTAATTGCCGTGCTATTTTCATTTTGTGTAACCTGAGGAAGTGGAAAGCCGCTAACATTACAATTCATAAAATAGCCCTCATCCGTTCTTGGATCTAATCCATAACGGAATACAAACCAACTGACCTGTTTTCCCATAGTATCGTTAATGGAATATGGATTACCGGATAAGAATGTATAGGTTACAACTATTTGCTCATCAGGGGTTAATCCTTTGAATTGAGGGTCGTCAATGTCAAAAGTATAGGTTGTCCAATAGTAGCCGGTAGCAGTTAATCCGGTAGTATCTTCATGGCTAAAAGGATATTTGTAAATTTGAAATTTTTCAAAATTATTGGGTATAGTAATAGTACCTGTATTCCTATCCCAAGGAATGATAGGTTGCCAGGAATAAGGTGTTACACCATCAGTACGATAATTTAATTGAAATTCAAGATTGTTTTTTACTGCAATGGCAATGACTAAAGTATCTACAACATCGACCGGAACATTTCTTCCACGAACATATCCCGCCTGAAGTCTAACCGCTTGTAAATCATAAGAATAATTTTGAATGCCATCGATGGGATGCTCTGATTCATCTAAAGCATTCATCATGGAACCTAAAAACCAATAGTGCCAGAACGTCGTTTCTCTAAAATCATATACCTGTCCAACTGAAAGAGGTTGAACGCGTCCATACGAACCATGATTGTCATACAAAAGAGTGTCTTTTAAAGTCCACTTAATATAGTTTGTCGGTAGAGCTTGAGAACCAGGAGAATATTGACCGGCAAGCCCAATGGGATAACAATACCATAAACCTCCTTCATCTCGTACTTTAGTACTACCTTTAGGAATGTCTCTACCTAAATAATCGTTGTCGTCAGAATAGGTAGTCCCCTCTTGTGAATAAATAGCGGAACAGATGAATAAAGCCACCATTAAAAAATAAAACTTTTTCATAACATATAAATTTTGATTTAAACTATGTGAATTTGTTGATTATTCTAAGTAAATATGATCTTGTAACACCTCTTCCCGCATATTAGCACGATAATCGGCTAATTGTTGCCCTATTTGATTGTCAAAAGCGCCCAATATCTCAAGGGCTAAGAGGGCTGCATTTTTAGCTTGATTGATAGCTACAGTTGCTACAGGAATACCTCCGGGCATCTGCACAATAGAAAGAAGAGAGTCTAACCCGTTTAAGTTAGAGGATTTTACAGGAACTCCGATCACAGGCAAAGTGGTTTTGGCTGCGGTCATTCCGGGGAGATGAGCAGCGCCTCCTGCTCCGGCAATAATCACTTTTATGCCCCTTGTACGTGCAGTTTCAGCATACTCAAACATCCTGTCAGGAGTCCGATGAGCACTTACAATATGCTTTTCGTATGGAATCGCAAACTCATCCAATAATTTACACGCCTCTTGCATGACGTTCCAATCACTCTTAGACCCTATGATGATACCTATTTGTGCCATACTTTTTTTTTTACAGTTTTTATTTTATTGAGGCGTTGCACGCAACGTCTTTACAAACATTTTTGTAGTAATTCGATAAATAATTTTTCCATACCCACGGTTGCCTTCTCTTTGATCATCTTTACTGCCCTTGTAATAGGCTGTGTGTCATTAGGATCTATTACCCAAATTGGAGTTTCAGGATGCGCAAAATGATATAAACTTGCTGCCGGATAGACATTCAAGGAGGTGCCTATAATGACCATTATATCAGCACTTTCAACTTCTTCTATCGCTTGAGGTAGCAAAGGTACATCTTCACCAAACCACACGATAAAGGGACGCATCAAACTGCCATCAGGAGCTTTGTTACCATATTGCATTTTCCGGTACCCAATATGCTGAACGTGTTTTTTTTCTCTCTCACTGCAAATTTTAGTTAATTCTCCGTGTAAATGGATAATGTTAGTAGAACCGGCACGCTCATGCAAATCATCTACGTTTTGTGTAATGACGGTAACTTTAAAACTTTTCTCTAATTCTGCTATAATCCGATGAGCGTCATTGGGAACACATTGAGATAACTGTTCCCTTCGGTGATTGTAAAAATCAATGATTAACTGTGGATTTTGATGCCATCCTACGATGGAGGCTACCTCTTCTACCGGATAATTTTCCCATAGTCCGTTACTGTCGCGAAAGGTAGAGATTCCACTCTCGGCGCTAACACCTGCTCCCGACAAAAAGACTATTTTTTTCATCGCAATTTATACTTTAAATGCTAATTTAGGCAACTCAATAAAAAATGTTGATCCTTGGTCGGGGACACTCTCTACGGAAACGGTACCATGATAGGATTCCTCAACGATTTTTTTCATGATAGAAAGTCCTAAACCACTGCCACTAATAGCTTTAGTCTTTTCGTTTTTAATACGAACAAACTCTTGGAATAACTTGGAGATATCTTCCTGAGATAGTCCAATGCCGGTATCACTTACAGAAATCGTGATACTATTGTCGTTTTCTCTAAAAACGCACTTTACAGTCCCATTATCTTTGTTGTATTTAACGGCATTAGATACTAAATTATTGAAAATAATTTCCATATCTTGTCTATCAGCAAGATATGGAAATTCTTTTGATTCTGCATCAATAGTAATTTTTACACCTTTTTGGATTGCCATCGGGAGCATCGTATCTCTACTGATTTTCATGATCTCTACCAAATCAATTTTAGTAACTTCACGGCTTTTTTTTCCTGACTCTAAGCGAGTTAAATCAAGCATGTCCATGATAAGCGACCTCATTCCTCTAATTCTTTCTCCCGAACGGTCAATCATGGTCATATAGTCATCAATATTATCCCCCAATTGTTTGTCTTTCATGATATTAAGGTACCCTTCTATCGCGTTGATAGGAGATTTTAATTCATGAGACAACACCGACAAGAACTGAAACCGAATCTGTTTACCGGAGGTATTCAACTCTTTAGTCATTCTTCTCAGGTAGAGATTCTTAGTAATCCCTTCTAAAGCGGTTTTGAGTTCAGCAGGTGTAAAAGGTTTAGGTACGAAGTTATAAGCTCCATTATTGGTAGCTTTGATGGCTAAATCTAAGGAAGCATAAGAGGTAATCATCATGACGCTACAGTCCATCTCTTTTTTATTGATGTATTCAAGTACCTCTATACCATCCATGCCGGGCAGTTTATTATCAAGAAGGACAATGTCAACCGGCTTAGAGTCGATATATTCAACGGCATCTTCTCCACTGCCAATTTCAATGAGGTTAAAGTCAAATTCTTCTTCCAAAAAAGGAAAATCTACTGTATAATTTTGAAGAATACGAACTATTCCGGAACGGATTCCCGGTTCATCATCAACAATAAGGACGTTTAATGTAGCCATGAAATGTTAGTTTTATAATTGTGGGCGAAGAAGTTGTGAAATCTCTTCTTCAAATTGTTCAGGTCTTAGACCTTTTTCTAAATACTTGTCGGCTTTAATCCAAGTTCTTTCGCTATCTGAATCTAATCCGAAGATCATGCCGGTATCAGCAGTAACCGCTGTAACAATAATTACAGGTACTTCAGGATACATTTTTTTCATTTTGTAGCTTAAGATAAACCCACTATCTCGGTTATCCATCATCAAATCGAAAATAGCGATGTCCGGTTTATTCGTGTCAATCAGCTCTTCGGCTTCTTTTTGAGTTTCAGCAGAAATTACATTAAATCCCATCTTCTTCAGTTGGATGGTTTCAAGAGTTAAAATGTCAATGTCATCATCGGCAATTAAAGCCAGTTTGTTTTTAAACGGTTCCATAATTTAAATTATAATTTTTTTCTAGGTATTTTAATTTTAAAAGTTGTCCCTGTAGGACCTTTTTGAGGATTATCGTTAGATTCTACATGAATTTGCCCCCGGTGCATTTTTACAATTCCATAAATCAGCGGTAATCCTAAGCCGGTACCTTTGCCAACGGGTTTTGTGGTGAAAAATGGGGTGAAAATTTTGTCCATATTCTCTTCGGAAATGCCACTCCCATTATCTTTAATCAGAAATTCTACATCACGGTCGTTGCCATTCAAGATGACCGATAAAATACCTTTCTCGTTAGGCATAGCCTCAATAGCGTTTTTCTCAATATTGGTTAATACCTGCATCCATTGGTCGGTATCTATCTCCATAAAATGGTCGGTCAGATTGTTTTCGAAAACGACCTCTACGGATGGCGGTACAATGACCGATTCGAGACTGCGACGAACAAATTTATCTATATCTGTCTCAGTATAGTGTACTTGATTTTTACGCGCAAAGTTTAAGAGACCTCCTACGATTTTTTTACATCTTTCCGCTTGTTCGGCGATGAGTTGTAAATCATTGCGCGTCTGGTCGCCTTCTTGAGTCTCTTCTAACAAAATATTGCTGTACATGGTAATAATGCCCAGCGGATTGTTGAGCTCGTGAGCAATGCCGGCAGAAAGCTGACCCATAGAGGCTAACTTTTCATTCTGTTTTAAGGATTGTTGTGCAGAAGCCAATTTTTCATTAGAAAGATTAAGATCTGCGATATATTTATGCAACTTCTCAATGGTATGTGGCAGGCACATTTCTATTTCTGCTAATCCATCTACGATAGCAATAGCATGGTCGTAACAGGTATCATAACCACAAGCCCCACAATTGAGGTAATCTTTTGGGTTTGATTTTCCCATTGCTTCCAGGGTGGCTTCGATCTTTTCCGGTGCCGGCAATGGAATACGGCGGTCGGCAGAGGCAAAACTTTGAGCATAATCATGATCTTTATAAAAATCAAATTGCTTTTGCCATTTTGCTGGGTCTAATTTATGCTCTTTTTCTGACACATACTGCTTCATTTTCGATACTTTCGAGAAATAAAGTCCGTCTTTGGTCATGCCCGGTCCCATGATACAGCCTTCGCAACAGAGTAGTTCTAAGTGTTGTGATTTATTCAATTCATTCTCAAACTCTTTAATAGCCTCTTTAAAATGAGTCTTGCCGGAAGCTACCAAAATATTCTCTTTTCCGATGTCATCCATTTTGTCTATTGCATGCAATTTGCCGCGTGTAACCGGAAAAAGTGCTGCTTTATTGCCCTTTGGTTCATCAAAATCAGAAGGGGTGCTGTTTTTAGAGGTAATAGACTGTGTCCTGAAAAGTTTTCGTAATTCTCTGAATGTCAATACAACATCTACTTCCGTTGATTCTGCTTTTTTGGCAACACAGGGTCCTATAAAAACAGTTTTAACCTCTTGTCCATAGATCTCTTTTCCAATTCTAAGGGTAGCTACCATAGGAGAAACTAACGGTGCTAATGAAGAAATCAACTCCGGAACATAATGTTTTACATAATAGGTAATGGCAGGACAATCGGTAGAGATAGTGCCCGCTTCTTCGGGATTGTCGAAAATTTTATTGTATTGATAAGCAATGACATCTGCACCAAAAGCTACATCCATCACATAGTCAAATCCGAGTTTCTTGATCATGCCGATTAAACTTTGATAATCAGCAATATCGGTAAATTCTGCTGCAAAACTGGGGGCTAAAAGGGCGATTTTTTTTTCTTCTCCTGCCAGTAGGGCTAAAGCCTCTTCGGTGGTATCTAAAAATTTTTTTGCATTTTGGCTACACACACGGGTGCAATTTCCGCATCCAATACAGCGACTTGAGATTACTTCTGCTTGACCATTGTCGATCTTAATGGCTTTCACAGGGCACTCTCTAACGCAAGTATAACAAACCTTACATCTGTCTTTGACAGTGAAAACCAGCTCGTTATGTAATCGTTTTACCATGATTATTAGACTATTGTACTATTCAACACAAGGTGCTTTTGGTATGATTTTTTTCTAAAAAATTCGAATGCAAATATACATAAAATTTTTCAATTATACACAAACACATAAATTTTCCCTCAAAAAATATAGAGGAAAAATACAAAAAAAATGAAGACAAAGAAATAAAAAAGGGTGCCCTTTTTAAGAGCAACCTTTTTTATTTC
Source organism: Bacteroidales bacterium (assembly GCA_031287215.1). Classification (GTDB taxonomy): domain Bacteria; phylum Bacteroidota; class Bacteroidia; order Bacteroidales; family WCHB1-69; genus JAGVVH01. The sequence goes on along the minus strand of JAITTF010000074.1, from coordinate 9,845 downwards.
TAAAAACTAAAAATTAAAATTTCAGATCTGCACCTGCTTTGAATTTTACAACATTCTTTTCCGGAATGAGCATTTCATTCTTGGTTTGTGGATTACGTCCTTTTCTGGCTGCACGTTTTACGACACTAAAAGTTCCAAATCCAATTAAAGACAATTTGTCTCCTTTTTTTAAAGACTCTGTAGTAACATCAACGAAAGCGTCTAATGCACTTTTTGCTTGTACTTTTGTAAAACCGGTTTTTTCTGCAATTGCATTAATTAATTCAATTTTATTCATTTTTATTTTATTTTGGTTTATAATTTTCCTGCTCAAGTCGAAGTGTGCAAATTTAGTATAAATTTCGTTTCTTATTTATATTTTTTCTGTTATTTTTTCTTACTTGTTGATAAAACAAACATATTGTTGATAAGATTAACTTTTTTATGTTAATTATTATATTAAAAAAATAAATTAATGTAGTTATTTGCTCTAAATCCAGGTAAGAATTGTTCAATTTCTAACCGCTTTTTGCCTTGAAACTGCAAACTTTGTATAAAAATCATATAATCGTTAGTGTTAACTGCCAAAAAATCTCTTCCGTTTGATACAAAAGTACCTGCTTTTTCTTTAGACAACTCCGTAGATATAGACACAAGAAAACATTTTACAATCTCTATTTCGCCCTCCTTGTTTTTAATTCTGGTATAAGCTCCGGGAAAAGGTGAAAGTCCTCTTATTTTATTAAAAAGATGTTCGGCACTATCATCCCAATTGATTAAAGTATCTTCTTTATAAATTTTAGGTGCCGGTTTAAGGATTGTCGTATCCTCATGAATTTGAGGATGCGTAATTACAGCTCCCTTTTCAATATTTTTTACGGTTTCTACCGATAGAGTGGCTCCTAAATACATTAATCTTTCATATAATTCTCCTGTAGTCTCATTTTTTCCAATAGCCACCTTCTTCTGGTCAATAATATTGCCTTTGTCAATCTCTTTATTGAGGAAAAAAGTGGTAACACCGGTTTCAGTTTCTCCGTTGATCACCGCCCAATGGATAGGAGCTGCCCCTCTATAGTTGGGCAGTAGCGAACCATGCACATTAAATGTTCTTAATGGGGGCATCGCGAAGACCACCTCCGGGAGCATCCGGAATGCTACTACTATAAACAGATCAGCTTGCAAAGCTTGTAGTTGAGCAATAAACGAAGGGTCTTTGAGTTTGTCCGGTTGTAATAGGGGCAGATGGTGTGTTAAAGCACATTTTTTTACCTCCGACATCTGTAACTGCTTGCCTCTGCCTGCCGGTTTGTCGGGAGCAGTTACTACTGCCACAATATTTAACTCTTCCTGAAGGAGGGCTTCCAAAGATGCTACTGCAAATTCTGGAGTCCCCATAAATACAATTTTGGTTTTACGATGGTTAAAGTAGTCTTTCAAACTATCCTCCCAATGGGGAATGGTAATTTTCAACTTCTTTTCAGTATCAGACAAATTAAAAACCGAACAGGCAGGTCGTTTCACTATGGAGGGATAGTCTGCAGAGGTTATTGGCTCTACCTTACATGAAGCACAGGAAAAGGCGACAATGGTTTTTGCAAAATCGTACCAGGTAATCTTGCCTTGGTTTGCATAATGATATATATGGTAGGATTGATGCAAATCAGGAGCATCTATAAGCTCAAAAATAGCAAAAGCTAAATCAGGCGCATAAGTAGGAGCACCCCACTGGTCGTTGACTACCCGCAAAAGCGTCTTCTCTTGAGCATTACGAATAATACTCTTTACAAAATTATTGCCCCATTTGGAGTACAACCAAGAAGTCCTGATAATCGCTGATCTGCATCCTGACCTCTTTACCGCAAGTTCTCCTGCGAGTTTAGATTTTCCATAAACGGAACCCGGATCAGTAGGCATATCGGGAGAGTAGGGGAGGGTTGCAGTGCCGGCAAATACATAGTCGGTAGAGATATGAATGAGAAACAGATCCAAGACTTTGGCAACTGCTGCCAAATGAGCAACTCCCGTCTCATTCAGTAAATAGGCTTGTTCAACATCCGTTTCAGCTTTATCAACGTCGGTATAGGCGGCACAATTGACGATGATGTCCACGGCAAAAGTGGTACAATATGTATATACAGCATTTTGGTCGGTGATGTCCAACTCCTCAACATCACAATAAAGCATTTTCAACCTCTTGTCTGGATTGATCTTCTGTGATAATCTCTTTTGAGCTTCCATTCTCATGGCACGCCCCAACTGTCCATTACTTCCCGTAACTAATACGGTCAATTCATTATTCCCGTTCATATACCATAATTTATATAATACTACTATCTCATAAACTGCAAAAATACTAAATTTTTCGAGATTTCTCCCTACGGTCGGAAAGACTCACCCTTTTGATAAAAGTAAGGTGTAACGCCATGTCTCCTCTGTGTTTCTCTGTGCAATCAAATCTTCGACAAAATACACAAACTGCGTAAAAACAGGGCTTTTTTAGAGACTAATTACTCCAAAAAATCTCCTTTTAGTGTGCTAATAGAAAAAAAAAATTTATAAAGAAAAATAATAGAAAAAAAATTGTTTACTAACTATTTAATAACAAGCAAAATAATATTAGTTTTAAATAAAATAACAAAAAAAAAAAAAATGAACAAAAAGCGGAGTTTAGTAATAAAAAATAATGTATTTTTGCAGGTTGAATAATTTGTAGAATAGTGGAGTATTGAGTTCGACAAAAATAGTGAATGAATCATATAAAAAGAAATTAAAATAATAATTATTAATAAATCAAATTAATCATGAAAAGAACAGTATCAATTTGTTTGCTAAGTGTATTTCTTGCACTTTTCGGCATGACATTAGAAACTAAAGCTCAAGGTGGTTGTTGCTTGTGGTTAGAAAACGTTGACCCAACAATGCCCGCATGGCAAGCTGCTACGTTGAAGGCTCCAAGCTATCGCGGTGTAGATGTCTATGAGGTTAAGTTTTCTAACGGATGCGCACTGGACCTAAACACAAAGATTTCCTTGGCTTGGACATTGACCAAAGATGGTGATGTGCTCAATGTAACTCAACAAGAGTTGGAAATGTTTGTGAAAATTAAATTAGAAACAACCTATGACCCTGTTGGCAGAATAGGTGGATACCTGCATAATGGTATCTCTTACAAAAGAGTACCGGCTGTCAATAATACTACGGTATTAGGGTATCAAGATTATCCGGGTGCCCTTACCGGTTCACAAATCGGAGGTCCTGACCATGGCTATTGGACGATAGGTAATGATGTATATCATTATGACTATATGTACCTACATTATTTTATGGCAAGTCATACGTATGTTACCTTAGAATGGATTCAACCCGGCAATTATACACTTTCTGTTAGTATGGTTGGAAGAACTTTAGGTACCGATTGGAGTGACCTCTATTATGATGCTACTCAAACAATGGTTCTTGGTGGACATAATTCTACAGTCAGAGATACTATCGCTACTTTTGAATTAAAACCTGTTACTGAAGTGGAAGTGGATACTTTTGCTTGTAAATTAGACCTCCCTTTTGCTTTAGGAAGACCTCCTCTGTATTTTTATGGTGATACCACAGGTGCTATGGTTCCTCTTTGGATAGATGAAGCTTGCCATCTTATGGATAGTGTACTTAAATTAAATTTAACTACTATTAATGCAGATCCTGCTCCTAATGATACCTTATTCTATTTTTGTCAAAATGAAATTCCTTCTGATATAGCAGTTGAACTGCTTCCTGGAAGAGATGTACAATGGTCGGTAGATGGTATTAACTGGACTGATACTTTACCTATTCCTCGTACAGATGTTGTAGGTACTGATACTATCTACGCTCATCAAGCACGTCTTGTTACTGATCCGCTTTGCTGGAGCGCAGCTGCTATCGTAGAGATTGTTACTTTAGAACCTACTCCGAGAACAACGCATAATGGCAGGTCAATAGAATTGTGTGTTAATGATAGTGTAGCACCGCTTAATTATCTTAATTATCCTGCTACTTCAACAGATTATTTTATTGAGTATTCTGATGATAATATTAATTGGGATACCGTTTATAGAATCAATACCACAGTAGCAGATACCTTCTTTGTATATGTTCGCCAAACAGATACAACAGGATTTAGACGTTGCCCAAGTTCTCCTTCAGATACCATTTTAGTATATGTAAAACATTTACCTGTTTACTCAATGGTAGATCCTTTTCCGAATGATACAGTTTGTGACGGGGATCTTATAACTATTGATTTTTTCACTATTCCGGCAAATACTTATTCTTGGATTCCTCAAGACGGTACAGTAAATAGTTATTCAACTGTTGATACTATAAGACACAGAATGACACTTGGGAAACCTGCTGGTTCATATTATTATACTGCTCACGTAGTAGATTCTGTGACAGGATGTGTCATCAATGATTCTATCCTTCTTACTTGGAATCCACTTCCAAAACCTGAGATTATCTTAATTGATACTAATTGGAATGGTGGACTTTGTGAACGCGATTCTTCAAGAATGACTACTGCTATTCATTATGCTGAATACGAATGGAAATTCAATGGTGATGTAATTTCAACAGCAGATACCATCATGGTTAGAGTAGCCGGTAAATATACTGTTTATGTTAAATACGCTGTAGGTTGCGAAGGTCGGGATACTCGTGATTTATTATTAGATCCTCTTCCTCCTGTTGACGATTTTCTACTTCATAATCCAGACATTTGTAGTGGTGCCCCTGTAGAATTAGAAATTATTTGCACAGGCTGCCCTGCTATTTATACCTATTTATGGAATACTACAGAAACTACAAATCCTATCACTGTTGTGGTAGAAAATAATACTATATCTCCTTTTGATACTACTTTTACGGTTGTCATTACCAACTCTATTACAGGATGTGCACTTGATACCTTCAAAATATTAACTGTTCATCCTAATCCTATTGCTACTATAGACCCAACTAATGTTGCTGTTTGTAAAGAGGACATTAAACTCTTTACCGGTTCTGATGACAGAGCTTACAGTGATGCTACTACCGTAACATTTGCTTGGACTTCTGTAAATGGAACTCCTTCTACATCAACTGATACCATTTATGCTGTATCATTTGCTACTCCAACTGTTACTTTACCTGAAATAGTAAAATTGAAAGTTGAAAATAACTGGGGATGTGTAGATTCTACAACAACTACTGTTACTGTAGAAGATTCTATCAATATCGCTATCAGTGCTAATCCTGCCACTATTTGTGAAGGCGATTCTTCGTTACTGTTTGTATATGTGCCAAATCCCGCAGATGATGCTGCTAATACTATTATATCTTATGAATGGAGTAATGGTGCTACTACTGCTGAAACATGGGTTAAACCTAATGATACAACCACATACACAGTTATCGTTACTTTTGCTGAAAGGGCTTGTCCTTCCAGAGCTACCGTAACTGTTAATGTAAACCCAATGCCACAAGTTACTATTAGTACATCACCTACTTTAGATAGTATTATGCCTGCTATTGACACAGTTTGTTACATGTCTAATCTTAAATTATGGGCAAACTTACATAACGGCACTGGTGGATATGGAAGTAATTATGAGTATCAATGGAGTGGCTATACTACTTCAGACCGTGATACAGTTACAGTTTTAGCTGACCATCCGGGCGAAATTATGGATTTCAATGTTGTGGTTACAAATAAAATTACCGGCTGTATTTCGATTACACATCTACAAGTCTATGTTAGACCTCAAGTAGCACCTTCTTTATATTTGTTCCAAGCACCCAACACAAATGCTTGTTCAGGTATTACTATAAAGGTTTATCCAAATGTTACCGGAACCGGTTATTCTTATCTTTGGAATGCAGGTCCTTCCATCACTCCAATTGCATCTGATACGGTTGCCATTACACATACTACCTTAGTAGATACTACCTTTACAATTTCTTTAACTATTACCGATTTAGCTACTGGTTGTAGTAACGCTACTTCAAGGAATATTACTTTCTATGCTTTACCTATAGCTGATATTGTAGCACTTTCTGATTCCGTTTGTGAAGGAAGTACAACAATAATTTCCACCAACTCAGGACACAATCAATACAATTGGAGAGTAAATGGTGTGGCAGATAATACTTTAAATAATAGATCTACATTTGCTACTCCAGCTATTACGGCTGATGTAATCTATTGTGTCTCTATTTATTCAAACAGAGGTTGTGTTAAAGATACTTGCGTTTCTATAACGATGATCCCTACTCCTGTTGCTGAGATTTTATCAAATCCTTGTGATACAGTATTTGAAGGAGAAGGAGTTACTCTCACTGCTACCGATGCAGCAACAGTGCCTTATCATACATTCGCATGGTCAAATGGTTCTGTATTAGATACTATGCAATTTGTAGCTTCAACTACTGCTACCTATACCGTTACGATTACTGAAAATCAAACCTCTCAACGTTGTTCTGTTGTAGGAACTAAAACAATTACTGTAGATCCTCTTACCCCTCATGATGGTGTTAGAGCTATAGAAAATTGTTCTGGTGTTGATACTTTAATTGGATTTGAAGAAGATGCTTATACATATAGTTGGCGTCATTCAGGCGACACTACCAATTTAATTACAGTTAACCCTGTAAATAATACTTCTGCTCCTATTCCAGTTGTTTATTATGTTGAAATTAGTAAAACCGGTGGTTGTTACATAAGATTAGATTCAATTACTGTTACCGTTCTTCCTCTTCCTGATGTTAGTTTAACAGTTAATCCTTGTGATACTATTTTCCAAGGCACAAATGTTACTATCACTGCTGTAAATGATCCTCAATATGCTTATGCTTGGAGTGAAGGTGCGGTCACAAATCTTTATGAAATTACGGTAGCTCCTGATACTACTCATGCTTATACTTTAACAATCACCAATCGTGTTACCGGTTGTGTACGTGATACTACTGTTGTTATCGCTGTATTACCTGTCACGCCTATTGGAGATGGACGTTTTGTTGATAATTGCTCAGGAGTAAATGTTGAAATTGGATTTACTCAAACTGAATATGAATATGTTTGGGATGGTGGTCTTGGAAATACTCCAACCATTACCGTAGCTCCTACAGTAACTACTACTTATTATGTTACAATTACAAAAGTTGGTAGTTGTGCCGCTTCTAAACGCGATTCTATCGTAGTTACCGTTCTTCCTCTTCCGGTTGATGTTATTGAAACATTACCAACCCCTACTACTACAGTTTGTCAAAACGATAGCCTTACTTTAGCACTTACAAATAATGAATTAGCTCCTGCTGCTCCACGTACTGTTGGTGATTGGTATGCTACTCTTGAAGGAACAACTACTCCTGTATATTATTTCCAAACCGGTGGTGATACGCTGCGTTTAGACAGAGTAGATACACTTCCTGCAGGCAATTATAACTTTATGGTTGACTTAACGAACGCTTTAGGATGTGAGAGAACGGATACCTTAAAACTCGAAGTTGTGGCTAAACCATTAGTTGATGCTCCTGCTGCTACATTACACGTTGCTTGTGCAGACGAAACTGTTGTTCTTGATTTTACTGCAAGTTCAGATTTTTCTTCTTATACAACTCTTGCATTTTCTCAAGTTGGTGGTGCAAATGTAGCTGAAACTTCTCCCTTTATATTAGAAGTTGATATTACTGCATTCTATAATAATAATGGTGTTAATGATACAACTTATGTTACTACCACTGTTGCTAATACTGCTTTTTGCGAAACAGTCAGAATAGATACTATTATCTTCTATCCACTTCCATTCGTAACTCCTATCGCTATCGAAGGCAATGCTGTTGGTGATTTAAAAGTGTGTGGTGATGATGAAGCTACTGTATTTGTAAATTTCATTACCGATTATACCTATTCTTGGTCAGTTGATGGTAGTGCACCGGTTGTAGGTACAGATTCAAGTTTTGTTGTTGATGTTACTCTACCGGGAACTTATGATATTGAACTTATAGTAACAAGTCCTGAAGGTTGTACAGATACAGTTACTGCAACGATACAGAAATTTGAAATTCCTGAAGTGAAAATCACTTCTCCTTCAATTTATCTCAACGATACTACTTTAGCTATCTCTTGTATTGATCCTATAGTATTGACTGCTAATGCAATTAATAGTCCGGCTCCTGGCACAGGATATGAATTTACTTGGACAAATGCTGTAGGTACTATTGTACAAGGACCAACTCTAATTACTACAATTTTTGGTACAGATACAATAAGAGATGTTTATTCTTATAGCACTCCTGGACGCGATACGATTACGGTTACGGTTACAGATCCTACATCAGGTTGTCAAGTTACCGCAAGTCAAATCGTATTGATTGATTCAATGCCTTTGATCGATATTACCAATGTAATTAGAACGAGTACGAACGAAATTATTGCACTTCCACTTTCATATACCGCAATTTATGAAAAAGATGGTGTAACCGGTACTGCTATTGATTATGACGTGGTTGTAAACAAACGTTGTTGGAATGGTTATAACAAAGTAGTTCTTAATTTTGAAATTACTGACACTGCCGGCAATATAGTTGATTTTGGTGATATATTCTCTTCAGATAATAGTATATCTTATCGTTTCAATAACCTTGCAGGTGATTATACTCAATTTATGAATTATAACAATCAGCCAAGTGCTATTTTCCGTGTACCTCAAACGAGCGGTTCATTACCAATGGGTGGTGCAGATGTTCCTGCTGCTAACAAACGTTATATTTTGAATAATCTACCTTATAACTGGTTATACTTACATTTCTTAGATCAACGTCCAATGACGGTTATCAACAATTATTTCAGAACTTCAGGAGACTATACTGTAACTTATACTTTGTGGGAATATCCTTTAGATCATGTTGCAAATCAACATAACATTGAATATACTGTCGGTACTCCTAAAGTCTATGTAGGTGGTGCAGCTACTCTCGTGGGAAGTCCACACTTATTAGCTACACGTACTATCGTACTTCACATTACCGGTCCTGATATGGTACCAAATGCAATAGATGCTTATGATGCTAATGCTAATTCTGTTAAACCTACCGCTCATGTTTATCCAAATCCTGCACAGGATGAAGTAAATATCGAAGTTAAGGATTACAACGGTGCAGCTACCTTCGGAATCTATGATTTGAATGGTCGTTTGATCAACCAATTTGATGCTAATGTTGCTAACGGTCAAGTTATTAATCACAATGTAAGTGCTTATTCAGATGGTGTTTACTTCATTAAGATTTCTACTCCTGAGGCTATCATTAATAAGAAATTAGTGATCACAAAATAATTTTTCAAAAAATTAGTTTATAAAGGGGTTACTTCATGTAACTCCTTTTTTTATTTTTATGAAAACTGCTGAAAAAACCTCCTTTTTTAAACGAATATTAACCTATAAAGGTCGGCTTTTGCTTATTTTACTCTCTAATATTTTAGCAGTCTTTTTCACTATTTTATCTTTTTTAGTACTTGAACCCATCGTAAAGATTTTATTTCAAGGGAATGATGACAATCTTAGTTTCTTTGGTCAATTGTTTGCCCAAATTATCTCTTTTATTGGAATAGAATACAGTATCATAAACCTAATCATCGTAGCGATATTATCGATGGTTTTGCTCTATTTTTTCAAAAATTGTTTTCAATATTTATCTTCCTGGTTGATGGCTAAAATAAGAAGTGGTGTAGTTGCCGATCTTAGAAATGAACTTTATGCCAAAATTTTAGCTTTACCGCTCTCTTTTTTCTCTTCTCAAAAAAAAGGAGATATCATTTCCAGAGCTGTTAATGATGTTCAAGAGATAGAACTCTTATT
>JAITTF010000041.1 GCA_031287215.1 Bacteroidales bacterium | reverse complement strand
CCAGTGCGGTGCTTCTTTATCGGCACAGGATATACCACCAATCTTTGTTAAAATTGAAAGTGGGAATTTTGTCATGGGAAGTGTCAATGCAGATACGCTTCGCAACCCGGCTGAAATATCGCACGGCGTTATTTTAGGGCATTTTTATATAGTTCATATATCCGGGTTTCATCCAATATGCCTACTTTGTAGAGTGTATCGATACTTTTTTTCAATGATTTTGGTTCTATACCTGCTACGCGGTTGATCGCGTACAGGTCTGCTTGTATTTCACTATCCGTTTGTAGTTTATAATGACCTTCTTCATGAAGAAGTATGTATTTTTTCTCAAAAGGAGAAAACTGGTTCCAATTTTGTCGGTTGATCTCTATTACTCCTGTTTCAAGATCAACTGCCGCAATACGGACATCTGAATTATTGTCAACCCAACGATATTTCATCTTAGTTTTTTTTTAGTACAATTACCAAAATAACTATCAATACAACGGCACCGAGTGCAATGTATAGCCCTGTGTTACTATTGTTTGTCTTGTTTTCTACTATATAAGTATCAGGATTTCCTTTAATCTGCTGTGTTAGATTAGCAGCACCATTCAACCAATCGGGTAGTGCTGTAATAATACTTTGCCACCAACTTGTATCACTACTTGAATTATCTTCAGGGGAGTGAGTTTCCGCTCCATCTATGTATGTTTTTTGAATGTCAGGAAAACCTATTGTAGATCCTTCTGAAAAATTTTTCTTTTGAAAAATGGATAATTTGCTCATTTTTTTGAAGTTTTAATAAAAACGCCCTGCCCATCAAAATAGGCAGGGCGTTTTCAAAATTAAATAATAAAAATTAAAATCTCATAGTAAATTTCATCGAACATCCTGCAGGAATAACAGCTATTAACAGAGTAATATCTGCAATTTCTAACTGATCAGCTGAGAAGTCAATCGTAATTCTATCATTTTGATATTGAAAAGAAGAGAAAAAGTCATTCAAAAAAATATCTTTTTCGGCATTTCTAGAAAAAGGAGAAGTAGATGATACTGTCAATGTCGAATCAAATGCATTTTGGTCCGAGGTAACTATTTGCAATCCCTTTAGAGATCTTGGATTTGTTTTGATGTAGTCAAGAAAACTACGAATAGTTTTGGAAGGATTTGATGCGATACAAGTAATTGTTCCTTTTGCTGCATAGAATGATCCATCATCTACCACAGAATCTACATTGTAACCAGCAGTGATAAGTTCTGAAGGATTTGACATCGTTTTTACAGTTGTAAATGATGATTCTGTACCTGTGGTAATAAAACCTGAAGTGTCATAATGTCCAGGCAATAAAGCAACTCGTACTTGATTAACTCCTGGATTTGAAATAGATAATGAAAATTGATCTGCTAATCCAGATCTAACTGAATAACCTTCTTTTACAAGTAAAGTTTCCGTTTCGCCGTCAAAATTTCTAAGTTTGCGACCAAATTGTTCTCTTCTAAGTACTTTTGTCATAATAATTGTAAAATTAAAGGGTTAAACTTCAGTAGTTGTTTTTGTTTTTGGTAGTTTTGTGAAATCCACATCTTTAAGATTGGAAGACAAAGAATTGACTTTAAGAAATCCATAAGCAGCGATAAATACCAACACGATAATGATCCAATGGATATTGTCATTTACAAATTTTTTCATGTGTTTTTATATTTTTAAAAAATTAATATTCAAAAGAGCTCCTTACGGGAGCTACTCGCCGACTTACATGTACTGCTTCCTTTTTTTCCAAAGCGGAGGGTTAAGAGTTATTTGTTTATCTAACTATAGTGCAAAGAAACACTATTAAAAATTAGTCATTCCTGTTTTTCCCTGTTTTTCCCTGTTTTTCCCTGTTTTTTCCTATTTTTCCCTGTTTTTTTCTTTTTTTTATGATATTTAGGAAAATAAACAACTGAATTTTCTTTAATAAGTATTTCTTTTAAATCAAAAATTTTATCTAATTCCGAGTATGGATTATAATACATAAAAATAATATTGGGTTCATGCTATTCTCCTAAGTGATTGACGATTTTTTTTACATCATTAATAGAGTAGTAGTTACCTTTGATAAACTTTATGTCAGATAGTGTTTGACAGGATAACCATTTTTTCATTGTTTTCAAGGAGACTGTGTAATAATTAGCCAGTTCTGATAATGTACGCGGTTTATCTGTGATTTTTTCTGTCGTATTCATATTGTCCTCTAATTTGGGTGTCTAATAAAATAATTTCGTAGTAGTATGGTTTCCCATTTACTACGTTATTGCTAATGCGTGATTGTGCTGTAATTATTTTTTCGAAAAGTTCTGGTTGTATCTCGTTTTTTCGGTTTCGAAAATTTTCTACTGAATTGAAAAGAATTAGCCAGGATGAAAAAGTAAAACACTGTGGAGGAACCTGCCGGAGACCGTGAGCAACAATATACACATCAATCCCGAAATGCCGGCGTCGAATGTATATATAGCGCATAGTATCAGGTGTTTGGTGGTTGAGATATGCCATTGCGTCGTCCATGATGAGATTTCCGCCACTATAGTTTTTTTTTATATACTCAATCGTATCCGGACCTCTATAGATTATTTTACCGTTACCGGTGAATGTGCGAATCTCTGATAATGGTATTTCCGGTAAATTTTTCCACTCCATATCATCAGGAGTAACTACCAACGATTTTTCGGAATTGGAAACGATTTGTTGATCAATAAAAGTAGTCTTACCGCTACCATTAACTCCAACGATTAAATTAAGTTCAGTTTTCCGGTTCATCATTTTTTTTTAGTATTGAATTTTGATATTCAAGTTGCTGAATGTATTGCTTTATATTTTCTTCATTTTCTTTGGTCTTAAAAAAGAATACATCAATTATCTTTGGAGTGTATATTCCGGCAATGGCTGTTAACAAAACCGCTGTAGGCGACATATTAACCTGTTTTTCTGAAAGCCATTGTGAAAAAGCATCTACAAGCACCTCTTTTTCATCCTCTTCAAGTTTTAAATTATCCTTGTCGTCCGCTTTTCCTTTGGTAAATTTGCATACAATCGCCGGAAATATCACATTAATGAGCGAAACTATAAGATTTGCGGTTGGCTCACTTATTTTGATACTATTATAGTTACTCTTAACCTCCTTATCGGTGATAAAATGCGGTTTTTCACTATCTGTTTCTGTGCTAACAAATTCAGGGTTATCACTGACTGTGGGTTCAGAGTACTCCTGTATGGGTATTTCTCGGCTCTCTTTCCAAAGTGTCGCATCATCATTAACTATTTGTTTTTCCATAATTTAATAATATTTTTATAAGTTTAACACATGTAGTAGTACTTTTTATCTTGGTAATTTGCCATCTTTCGATGGTTTTATTAAAAAAAACACCGCATACAGATATATGAAATTTTCCGTCTTTTTCAATGGAGCCAATCACCATATTACGTGTTTCATTTTGTTCTAATGGAAATGTTCCTAAATAATCATTTATAGCATTAGCTATATCCTCTTCTTTTACTTTTTTCTCTAAGATAGGGAAAATTTTATCTATATTTAATCCAAACATGGAATTTGTTTTTTTAGGTTTTTTATTTCATTATCATTAAGGCTCTGAAGGTCTCCATTAAGATTTCCTATTTCAAATCGGGAGTGTACAAAGTAGTTGATCACGTCATCGGGAGACCAATCCTGGTTTCTCTTTTCTCCTTCACGTTTTGCCACATGCTTGAGTATTAGCCAATTTAAAGGATCTATTTTTATAATGTGCTCATTTTCACTATATACAGGTTCCTGATTTCGTGCTATTTCGAGCAGTTCTTTGTTTTTTTTTAGTAAAATATGCTGATCATTTAATTGATCTTCATATTTTTTATTTTTTTCGGTAAGAAAATTTATTTTTTCTTGTAAAGAA
>JAITTF010000279.1 GCA_031287215.1 Bacteroidales bacterium | reverse complement strand
AAGTATTTAGCCAAGAAGAAGGAATACCATTTTTACTAAAACTCCAGCTATTGCCACCATCTTTTGACTCCATTAAAAATATATCCGTATAGCAAATAAATTGATGAAGCGAATCAAATGGGTCAATATAAATCCCATGGTCGCAAGTAACCCATAAACCACGGCTGGAATATGTTTTAGTAGTTGAATCATAATTATTAGATATTGATTCCCAAGTAGTGCCACCATCTTTTGTTATAAGAGCATCGCCCATATTTGTCATTATTGCAATATTTGGGTCAGATAAAGATGAAGCAAGCCCAGAACTCGTTCCACTCCAGCCAAACTCTCCATTCCAAACATCTATATAATAAGGATTTTTAATACCTTCTAATGTCCAACCCTTCAATCCAATTTTCCAAGTTGCGCCTCCGTCTGACGTTTTAGCAACTCCCATATCCATTCCGCCTGTTTTGCTATCTAATGTGTCGCCAAAGCATACATATATATCATTTAAAGAACTTACAGAGATTTGCTTAAACATTCTTTTGCCGTTAGACAATGGCTCACCTGTGTTCCAATGCAGCCACCTCTCTGAAAATGTTGTAGTTATTGCTGACCAAGTTTTCCCACCATCATTAGAGCGGTTTACTTGGTATGCAAATTTGTCAGTAGCGGTTGTTGCTTTATCAATAATGAAAAAGTAGTTTTTATTCGTTTGCTTATCAAAATATATCGCCCCCGCTTTATTTTCACGTAATATAACAGTATCTACCTTGCCATCATCACTTACTTTAAAAACGCCCTTAGTAGATAATATATCTAATTTACGAGCAGTTACAGGAGAAGCAGGGTCAATTTGGAAGCCAGTATATGAATCCCCAAGGTCAGGAAATAATTTATTTGCTAATGAAGCAATTACTTTCCAGTTCTCACCATTATCCGTTGATTTATAAACAGTTGGCTTCGGTTCCCATTGAGCATCATAATAGCCAGAAGTGACAAAATACATCGTATTACTATCCACTGGGTCTATCACCATTCCTATAATTTTTCCTTCGTGGACTGTCAAATTGGCAATATTGCTCGTATCTTTTGGAAAGATTTTCTTAAACGTTGCCCCTCCATCTGTTGAAAGCGACAAATAAGTAGTTAAAGCATATACTCTATTGGGGTTATGAGGTGAACAATAGAATCTACCTCTGTTTTGAAACTTCAATAGATTAAAACTTTTTCCACCATCACGGCTGCAAAATGCACTTGACATATCACAGAAAATAAAGAGATTATCATTATTTAATGGATTAATTAATGGAAAGAGCATCCGTCCACCTCCACCAGGTCCAATCGCTTCTTTTGCAAACAGATTACCTGATATTCCTATAATTGCGACAGCGATAATTGCAAGAATAGAAATTCTAATTGTTTGTTTTGCAACCCACTGCATAAGCAGTGAGTTAATGATTTTAGATACAGATAATGGAGCATTCTCTGCAGTTGTAATTGATTCAATTTTTTTCATAAAATTTTAAAATATATTAATAATTGATTGCAAATTTGGGAAAATCATATTCAAAAAAACTGAGGTCATATTCATTTTTTTTGAATATGATTCTGCTATTTTTTATATAAGTTATATATTTATAGATAATTATTGAGCAATCTATGGCTTAAGCCGTAGGTTGATGTTATTTATCTTAATTATTATTTATTTATTTTCTTATATCTTCTGCACTAATATCCTTCCAAATACTTCCTTACCATTTATATAGGGTCTATATTGTTTTTCTTGAACAATTTTATATCCCATTTCTAATATTCCATTCAGAATTGGAGCGAGCGATACTGCAAATGGCTTTTTATAATTACTTGGAATATAACCATTATCAACTAATAGTATTTTTGTATCATCATATTTTTTAAATTTTTCAGGTATATCTTTTAGTTTCATAAACTTAATATTTTTAGATTTTGGTCTATCAATAACTGGCAAGTTAGTATACCAACGCCCTGTTGCTCTTACCTTTTCTTTTTTAGGATTTAAAAATTCATAAACGCTATTATATCCTGTCCATACCTGACTTTTTATAAAATATGGAATATAAGCATCATTTTTTACATTTGTTATATTTGAAATAATTAAAAACTTCTTGCCACTTTCAATTAGAATTTTCCAATAATCACGTGCTTTTGAAAACGGAGGATTAGTGCAAATAATATCTGCTTCTTCATTTAGAATTTTTAGTGATAGTGGGTCATCAAAACTACCAGTATAACCTTTGGGATACTCTTTTATTCCTTCAAAACCATCTTTTGTAAATATATAAGTATATATATATCCTTTTGCTCCCTGATTAAATAAATCTATTCCACCACCATAATGGGTGCATATCAATTTTTTTAATCCAAGTTCTTTAAAATTTTTCATAAAATATAAAGCAAATGCCGATGTTCTTCTTTCATCTTTTTCATCATCAACAGCATCATCACAATTACAAAATACACATTTTTCTTTCCAAATATTTTTGTCATACATTGCAATTTCCTTTTCAATATCCTCAATCTGTGTATAGAACTCATCGTTTTTTACTTTTTGTGCCTTTTGCAATACATCTTTTCGTGTAATACCTCGTTCATTAAGAGGTGGTGTTGTCTTTTTTACTATTTTTATGTCTTCTTTTTTCTCTTCTGTCTTTGTAAAGATTTCTTTTATGAACAATTTATGACTTTTGATAAAGTCAATATAAAACTTAAAAGCATCAGTATTATATAAAAATATTTCCTTGCTTTTTACTTGCTTAAAAACAGAATATTTATCTTTAATATCATTTTCAACTTGTGTCATATCTTGGACTTCACAAGCAAATAGATATTGGTAAATATTTTCTTTTGATTTACCAGTTATATTATTATATTCTTTCAGACGTCTATCCAAATCGTTGGTCTTACCTATCTTGCACCAAGACGGTTCCAAAGATGCCTGAACTATATAAATATATTGCTTTGTGTCTTCGGCTTCTTTCATATTAATTTCTGTTTTTTTTTGTAAAATTGTCTCCATTAATATCAATTTGTTTCGTTTCTTAATCTACTTATGCAATTCAACAATCAATGGCTGATATTCTTTAATTATACTATTATCTTATTTATATTCATCATAATCGTGGACAACAATACATTTAAATCCAAAATAGAATTAGAATTAAAGTAACAACATTTTGGATTTAAAACTAGTTACAAAAATACAAATTTTATTTCATATTATAAGCAATTAAGTATAAAATTATTTCATCTAATTCCGCAATGGAAGTTACCTTATTGCACAATAAAGAAAAGCCAAGAGAGTTTTTAACTATTGAAGAAATAAAAAAATATAGAATGCAGAAAACCAAAAATTAAAAATGCTTGTTTATTTAGTGTTGAATATATTTTTGTATTATTCAGCCAAATGACAAAATTTTATAAAACTTGTTTCATAAAATTTTAAGAACTTCTTACCATTAAATTGTTCTGTTGTAATTTTTTTTCTGCATAATTGAATGTTAAACCAATCGGTGTCAATAGAATTAATTAATTGGAAGTTATTTGTTTTTTGATAATTTTTAGCAAACAACTCCTTTGGAAAATTTAATTACAAAGGAGTTGTGTTTGTCGGGGTGATAGGATTTGAACCTACGACCCTCTACTCCCGAAGCAGATGCGCTAGCCGGGCTGCGCCACACCCCGAAAAATACAAGTATAAACTTGTATTTAGTATTTTCTTAATATGTCGCTGCAAGAGCAATTGACATTAATTTAGACCCATCAGAATCTGCTCTTGAAGTCAAAACTATAGGAACTTTTGCTCCAAGTATATTAGCAGCTAGGTTTGCACCAGCAAGACATGTAAGCGTTTTATAAATGCCATTCCCAACATCACTGTTATGAAGTAATACAATATCTGCATCTCCGCCAACTTCAGTCGCAACGCTCTTGTGTTCACATGCCTCTTTGGATACACACAAATCAAATGCCAATGGTCCGTCAATGATACAATTTTTAATCTGACCTCTGCGATTCATTTGTGTAAGCATAGCAGCATGAACGCTGGATTCCA
>JAITTF010000295.1 GCA_031287215.1 Bacteroidales bacterium | reverse complement strand
CCGGCATCCTGTGCTTTCGCTGAAATTGTTGCCATAGCAATGCTTATCAAAAAAATTAATCTGTTTTTCATCCGTTTATTTTATTAAAAATTCAATTACATATCCATCGGTAGCAATTCTTTCAAGAATCCGTAAATATCGAAAAATATTTATGCAAAAATACATCATTTGTTGTCAATTTTCCATCTATATTTTTTATTATTGTTATTGAAGGAAAATCATATTTCATATTATAGAGGTGGTTGTTATAAGAGTATATTTTTGAAAAATTTGTAGGAAACCCACTCATTTTTGTAATGTCAAATGGGGGCAAAAGTGCAGAGGGCGTCCGTTGTTGCATCGTATTTTGTTTATAATCAAGTGCAAAAATATAATTTTATTTTGGATTAGGAATAAAAAATCTATTTTTTCTGTTATTTTATCCGTTTTTTTCATATTCTTCTATTATTTTAGGAATTAAATGTGCTGTACCCAAGGCAACATTTTCCCCACTTCTTCCTTTTTCGACTATTCTTTTAATTCCTTTTTTATTTTTGCCGCCGACAAAAAGTTTTCACCGGTAACCACCGATTTGCCGGTCTTAGATTCTAATTCTTTACGAGCGTTTTTTGCCACAGCACCACCCTTTTTGCTTGCTTTGGCATTTGGAATGAATCCTTGTGCTTCTTCACTTTCGGCTATTTGACGGGTGGATAGTTCCGACCTAATTTCCGCCAATTTTCTCCGGCACGGTCAATACTTTGTTCCGGATCAACAGTGTCCCGTACCCGTTCGTATCCCACTTTAGCCAACCATTGTTTAAACGGCTCTGCCTTAAGAGAAGGGATAGATTGGATAATACGAAACAAACTTCCTAAGTTTCACAGCATCTCAAATAATGGCAAACGCTATTTTATATGTATTATAGTATATGTATTAACACATTTATTTCACCATAAACCGAATTATTTATTAATTTGGGTGTAAAGATAAAAGAATTATTTTGAAAATAATACGAAAATTTAAATTTTGCTTAAAAAATACGGAAAATGTGTTTACATGTCTGCCATTGAAAGCTCTTTATACTCAATTTCATAGTTTTTCAGTTGACCTGTTTTTGCAAGCAAAGAATAGTAAAATAGACCGCTTTTGTTTCCTTTTTACAGTTCCGAAACCATCAGTTCCGAAACGGTGGTTTCGGTTATAAAATTACAGACTTTTCAGCATAAAAGCAAGTTTTGTTTAATTTAAAAGATAATGCTACCTTTGCCGGAATTTCCGTAAACAAGATAAATCAAGTGAGTAGAACAACATTACTAAAAGAGTCTATCTCTAAATATAATTCATACAGTACCGAATGGGAAAAGGCTTATTTTGATGAGTTTAGCGGAGGATTTAATGTGCATCACAAAGAGCATCAATTTGCAAAAAGAGCAGGAGGAGGAGAGGCTGAGAAAATAGTTGGTGAAATGCTTGCAAAATATAACGGTAAACAAGTGGAATTTTTGCCGGAAGGAGTTAGTAAAAGCCCTGATTTCAAATTTGATAATCAAACTTGGGATGTGAAATTTGTTGACAATGCAAATGAAAATACCATAAGAACCTATATCAAAGATGCTAAAAAAGCGAACAATGCTATATTCTATTGGAGTGGAGAAAAAGATAAATTAGTAGAATTACGTAGTGCAATTAACCGTGAAGTTGGTAGAATGAAGAAAATTAACAGAATTGACCAAATGCCGGATATATATTACATAAATGAATCGGGATTATTGAAATTACTTTGGAAAAAATAAAAAGGGGATACGAAATGCATCCCCTTGATGTTTGACAGATTATTGCTCTGTCGGGCTGGTGGAGAAATGGGAGTTTACACTCCCTCTATCCCCTAATTACACTGCAAAGATAAGACTTATTTTTTAAAAAACAAAGGATTAAATAAAAAATCAGCAATTCAGCGAGAAAAGTACACGTTCCTCAATTACTTTTTCTATAACTAACTATCGCCCACGCATTAAGAACCAAAGCAAACAGTACCAGAGCAATCAATTGATGTCCCAATTGCAAAATATTGCTCCCTTTCAAATAAACCATCCGCATGATTTCCACAAAATATCTCAGCGGATTAAAGAGGGTGACGGTCTGCGCCCATTGCGGCATGCTTTCTACTGGAGTGAACAATCCGCTGAGCAGTATCATGATAATCATAAAAAAGAACATCATGAACATCGCTTGCTGCATGGTGGAAGAATGATTGGAAATAATCAGTCCTAATCCGGAAACGACAAAAATATAAATCAGGGCAAAGAAATAAAGGACCGGCACATTGCCTGCCGGCACCAAACCGTAAACCAAAGCCGCTAAAAGCAGGTAAACAGTCATAATGACTAATCCCATGATCCAGTTGGGTATCAATTTGGATAAAATAAAAGTGGTTTTCCTGACTGGAGTGACGTTGTTTTGTTCAATGGTGCCGATTTCTTTTTCATTTACAATATTCAAAGTCTGGAGAATTCCGCAGATGATCGTG
>JAITTF010000190.1 GCA_031287215.1 Bacteroidales bacterium | reverse complement strand
AAACGAGGTGCCGGTGGTGGATAAGAATAGGTAAGCCCACAAAAAGCCATAAATATAAAAAGAAGAACTAACACAATAATAGTAGTTGTAGTAGCGATAATTTGATCTTTTTTTTCTTCTTGGGACATTATTAACGGGGGATAATATTATTTTGCTTCTGTAGCAAGCAATACTTTATATTTCATATTTTCGTCCAGCGTACCATTCAACTCATTCAGTACATCCATCAGCAACACTACATTTTCAATGGGAACACTCTTGTCTGAACGGAGAATGATAGCACGTTGAACAGATTGATCTTGTGCAACAGCCAATTGTAATGACGGCAACAACTCTTCATAAGCTACCGGAAGTGCATTGATGGTCTTGGGGTTAACAAAATACTCTTTGTTTTCGTTGATATAAACTTCAATATTACGAACCGAAGATTGTTTACCTGAGTCACTGCCCGGCAACAACAAATTGATCACATTAGGAGATACTAAGGTGGAGGTGATCATGAAAAATATCAACAACAAGAATACTAAATCCGACATGGTAGTCGAATTCATATTGGGGTTGAGTTTATTTTGGATTTTAATAGCCATAATTCAAAAAGATTATACCGGTTCGTGCAATAGGTCCAAAAACTCAGTACTTTTAGTTTCCAACATATTCACTACTCTTGAAATTTTAGTAACCATATAGTTGTAGAAAAAGTAGGCAATAATACCTACAATAAGTCCTGCAATAGTAGTAATCATTGCGGTATAGATACCACTTGCCAAATCGGTAATATTCAAATTATTAGGATTGGAAGCCATGGCATGGAAAGCAATGACCATCCCGATAACGGTACCTAAGAAACCTAACATTGGAGCGGTAGCCGCAATAGTAGCTAATGATGGAATTCTTTTTTCGAGATTAGCGACCTCCAATTTGCCCACATTTTCTATGGCTACAGAGATGTCATTTAAGGGTTTACCAATCCGTGAAAGTCCTTTTTCAATCATGCGTGCAAGAGGAGTATCATTTCCTTTGCAGAGTGCAACTGCGGAGTCTATTTTTCCACTATGGATAAAATCACGAATATTATTCATAAAATTGCGCTCCTCTTTAGCGGCTCTCTGAATGACAAGATAACGTTCCACAACGATGTAGATGGTGTATGCCATCATGACAAACAGCGGGATCATAATCCATAAACTTGCAGGGTCAAAAACTAACTCTATAATTGCTTTTTTCTGTTCTACAGGAACTATAGCTCCGTTTTGAAGCGAAGAGATGGCAGTTTCTGCCTCCGTTTGAATAAAATTCAGTAATAAAATTGACTTTGTCATTTGCATATAAAAATTTTGGCAAAAATAAAACGTTATCCCTAACCTCTGTGCATTTTAATTTAGAAATTACAAACAGTTGGTTGTTAATAACGTTTTCTATAAACGTAAAAAGTATAAATAAAATTGTATAATTTTGTCGGTTATTGAATTTTTTAGATAAATTAGCCATTTTCTATGTATAAACAAGGGAATAATACCACACGCCATAGCAGTAAAAGTGTCAAAACTAAAGCCAAAAAAACAAAAACTTCTTCCAAAGGAGGGTTCTTTACGCAACTCGGACATTTTCTGAAACATGAAAAAATGATTCAAATTTATGGACTTTTATTAATTTCTTTTTCATTATTACTTTTAATATCAATCGTTTCTTTTATGTTTAATGCCACTGAAGACATGACTTATATTAAAAGTCACGTGGAAAATCCCGGCAATTGGATAGGCAATGTGGGTGCTTATTTGGGGTATTCCTTCTCGTACTATTTCTTTGGTATTTTCTCATTAGGTTTTATTCTGCTTTTATTTATTTATGGGGTAAAAATAACCTTTGATAAAGCTCTGCTCCCTCTTTTAAATACCACAATTACTATTTGTATATCAATGACTTGGTGCTCTATGGCGTTAGCATTATTTACAGAAGGTGGTGCTTATGAATATCTCTCCGGAACTGTGGGTAATTATATTTCGGAGTGGTTGTTGATTAAAACAGGCAATTTAGGCACTGTTATTATCACTATTACCTCCTTTTTTATCATCGCCATTCTATTTTATGGATTGTCGATTCGTTCTTTAGCCAAAATTAAATTACCAAAAATTGAGCGCAAAAAAGTGGATAGAGAATATGATGAGATGGCTGATTTTGATTATGATACGATTAAAAAACCAATAGATACTAAAGAACCGGGACTTTATATCGAAGATAGGAATACACTGGTAGATGAGTATGATGTAAATAAAATTCATTTTGAAGTGGATTATCGACCGGCAATAGATAAAATCAACAAAAATGCAGGGTCCTCAATTCCGGCTGAAGAACATACCGCCGATTTTGTTATTAATGACCCTAATTTGGCTAAAATTGAAGATGATGATGAACTTTTAGACCTTGACAATCAAGAAGAACAAGAATTTAATCAACTTGATTACACTAATTTAACGCAAGAAGATTACGATCCAAGAGCAGATTTATCTCATTTTGAATTTCCTCCTATTGATTTGCTCAAGAGCTATGAAATGAAAGAGGATGACGCTCAAATCATGCGCAAAGAGCTACTTG
This sequence comes from Bacteroidales bacterium, assembly GCA_031287215.1. Classification (GTDB taxonomy): domain Bacteria; phylum Bacteroidota; class Bacteroidia; order Bacteroidales; family WCHB1-69; genus JAGVVH01. The sequence continues at coordinate 1,195 of JAITTF010000190.1, read as the reverse complement.
CCAATAAAAATAAAATTGAAACTACGCTGAAGAATTTCGGAATTCTGATTAAAAGTATTACGGCAACTATAGGACCTACGGTAACGCTATATGAAATAGTACCTGCTGATGGGGTGCGTATCAACAAGATTAAAAATCTGGAAGATGATATTGCCTTAAGTTTGGCGGCATTGGGGATTAGAATTATTGCCCCTATACCGGGTAGAGGTACTATTGGTATTGAAGTCCCTAATCAAAATCCTAAAATAGTTTCTATGCGTGAAATTATTGAATCTGATAAATTTACAAATAATAAATCTGATCTCCCGATTGGTCTTGGGAAAACTATTAGCAATGAAGCCTTTGTCGTGGACTTGGCAAAAATGCCGCACTTGCTCATGGCAGGTGCTACCGGACAAGGTAAATCAGTGGGATTAAATGCTATTATTACCTCACTTCTCTATACAAAACATCCTTCAGAATTAAAATTTGTGATGATAGACCCTAAAAAGGTAGAATTTTCGCTTTACAGTCTGATAGAAAATCACTATTTGGCAAAGATGCCGGATGTAGATGAGCCTGTCATTACAGATACTAAGAAGGTAATTCGGACCCTTAACTCCTTATGTAAAGAGATGGACGACCGTTATGACTTGTTGAAATTGGCAAAAGCACGCCATATTAAGGAGTATAATGCCAAATTCTGTGCCCATAGACTTTCTCCGGCTCTTGGACATCGTTATTTACCATATATCATCCTGCTTATTGATGAGTTTGGAGATTTGATCATGACTGCTGGCAGGGAAGTAGAAACTCCAATTGCAAGATTAGCACAATTGGCACGTGCTATAGGTATTCATTTGATTATAGCTACACAACGTCCTTCGGTGAATATTATTACCGGTAGTATTAAAGCTAATTTTCCGGCACGTATTGCGTTTAGAGTCTCTTCCAATACTGACTCGCGAACCATTCTGGATGGGAAAGGTGCTGAACAATTAATCGGGAAAGGGGATATGCTGATCTCCACCGGTAGCGACCTTATCCGACTACAATGTGCTTTTGTAGATACTCCTGAAGTAGAAAATATCGTTAAGTTTATCGAAAATCAAAACGCCTATCCGGAGCCTTTTCTATTGCCTGAAGTAGCTGATGATGAGAAAAATGCAAAAGATGATGACGATGACTTCAACACCGATGAGATAGATCCGTTTTT
>JAITTF010000176.1 GCA_031287215.1 Bacteroidales bacterium | reverse complement strand
CTTGTAGAGCGCGAGTATGAATTTGTTTCCCCGTAAGGTCGGTAATGCAAAGCGTCTTTTTACCGGTTATATCTCCAAAATTCCATTCAAACTCACAATAAGTATCTGCGGGATTAGGTCGCACTTGAACAAAAAAATGGTCAAATTTATGATCGTTATTTGTAGGTCTTGGCAATCTCATGCTCTTAGGCTCTACGTACGGATCTTCCTCTTCAGGGCAGAGGTCATAGACATAACAGAGAATATTGTTGGCAAAAACTTTGGCTCTGCCCCCATGTTGAGCTGCAAATAGTACTAATTCCTCAACCTCTATGGTATCCAACTCAAACACATTCTTGCCTTCTTCATTAAGGGTCTCACGGTAGGCGACATAGTCTAAGAGATCGTCAATTTCTGCTTCATGAAACTTTAGAAACTCTTCGTTGTCTTTAAGATCTCTTAAGGTATTTGTAGCTCCCGTATAATCTTGAGATTGCAATTGTGCTTCGGCAATAGAAAGCAGATCAGTATATTGTCCTCTGTCTAAATGCCATTGCATGACCTCTGTGCTGTGATCAACAGTGTCGGTCAGCAAATGACCTAAATAATGATTCAACGCAATATCTTTTTTATAGGAGTTTTGAGCTATCATCCGCTCAAGCTCTGTTCTTGCCGTCTGGATGCCCCAACTCTCTTTGATAAAATTGATCATATAATTGGGAAGTGGATGCGCAATGTCGTATTGCAACTGTTCCAAGAAATCTAAATTTTTGGTAGCATCCGGATTGGCAAGACAAATGTCAAGGTAGAGTGCTTGTGGCAGTACATCACTTACTGCAGCTTCCTGCATAACCTCTTGGGAAAGGTAGGGCGATTGCTCCAGTAATTCATTGTGATACGCCCACACATCATCATTCCACTCATTTTGAATCTCGGCTACCAACTCTTCGGTATTGCCGCCATCAATAAGATTATTATAAACGTAGGTAAGATTATTGTAAGCATCTTTGCCCTCTTCATAGAGAGTTAACCAATCTTGAGGAGGATGTGTTCCACCACCATTGTTGGTATATCGTTTAGAAGGACAAGGAACAATACCACTATTCTTATATTCCAATCTAACAAACCCTTCTATACGTTGTGGTACAAAATTCGGGGCATTAACATCACAGTAGTAGGTCATTTCCGTCCCATGAACTAAAACAGGATTGTTAATATTAAATTCCGCAGTGATTGAAAATAGATTGGCAGGAGATCGTCCATTAACTTGTTCGGTACTCACTCCATCCGGTTTCAATGGTTCCATTAATGGCGTAATCTCTACATCTCTCTTGCTGATACTGTCAAACTGATTGCATAGAAAATGTAATCCTTGATGTGAATAATACTGAACGTCATTCACATTTTGCCCCACAAAATTCTGAGCGATATCTAACTTTTTGTAGTCGTTTTTATAGACTTCATTGTTCGGGTCGCCACTTTTTTTGATATAGGTACCTGTCGTTGAGGTAAAATAGAGATTGGGCGTGGGCTCAAAATAGTTTTCTTCAATTTGATAATCCCAAGAATCGCTGGTCCATACACCATAAGATTTAGTAGAGAGCACTCCTTTGCCGGGATCCATAGAAACGTTAGGATTGGTTTGTCCTTGAGCAGTGTCTGCTTGAATACTTAAACTCCTTCCTATTTTAAAATTACAACCCAAAATTTTCTCATTGATTACACCACTCACCTCAATACCAACTATATTATTTTCAAAATCGGCATCTGCTACTTCAAAAGTATTATCTCCTGAGTTTCTTTCAGCGATAATTGCTTTTTGGAATCCTTTAAAGGTAGAGCGTTGCATGTCTTCAGGAGGGCAATGGGTGCCGGTAAGCAAGAGGTAATTGCATTTGGAACTGACTTTAAAGCCGCTATTGTGAGCCATGATCGCTCTACTGTACGCCATTTTCTTTTCGTCACCAAAATGGCAACTGATAAAGTTCACCCCTTTTACATTGGTAAGAACGACCAGATTTTTAAAAGGCGCTACTCTTGGCTCTCTGGGCGTATAAGCTACAAAGGATTGATCATATACAAAAGTACAGCTGTCAAATCGTGCGAACACGTCAGCACTATTTTTTGCCGTGATATTCACAGCAACATTATTATTGATAAAAGCCGATTTGGTGGCACTGATGTGACCATTGCCATTAATGCCGTCATAAGGTGTAAAAATATCGCAAGTTACATAATTGGGATAAGAACTTCCATAAGGCATATCAATGCCTATTACCGCATTTTCTATAACAGCATAGTTTGAAAGCAAAACTCTCCCTACATGGTTGATATTTCCCTGAATACCCTTAACAACAATACCTTGCCATTTTGTATTAGGGCAAAGACTGGTGAGTTTCCCGCCATTGATATTGAGCACAGCACCCGGTTCTACGTAAAGATGTGCTCGTTCGGCAAATTGTACATTTCCGGTAATGGTTAAGACTACTCCCTCTTGTACATAGAGATCTTCATATACTATTTTATCATCACTCCATGTAGTAGTGGCATCAACCGTCTGGTAATCACACACCACAAATTGACCAGTTGCGTCACTATTATCACCGGTAACACCTACGGCATCCCAAGCCATAGCTACTTGTTGTACCTCATAATCACCAAACCTTAATGACGCAGCACTAAGGGTGGCTGTTCGTATTAAATTGAAAAACAGAAGCGGATTATATTCGTCATAAATCAGATGATTAATATCCATTAGATCAATATACAGCAGTTGGCTATAGAATACAATTTCCGCAGCTTTATTAATCCCCATACCCGGCATCGCATAACAGGCACTGCCTGTACCGCCCTCCGACAAAAGATAAAACCAGTGAGACACTATGCCACTAAGCTGATGTACAGCTGCTTCAAATACAGAGTCAGGAATAGGATGATCATAATAACCCAGTGGAAAAATGTAATTAAAATAATCCGCAATATTGAAATAATCGACCATTTTATGTTTCGCACCTGCATCCTGAGTATTGGCTATGTTGCGAATACAGTTGTATTGATGGTCTTCCGTCCCTGTATATACCCCTTCTCCATGTTTCCAAGGGTCTTGTTCCGGGACATAATTTGCCTTGATAACAGCTCCCCAAATATCGGCAATACCTTCAGAAATAGCTTGTACAGGGAATCTACGATTCCTCATCATTCTCGAAGTAAATTGATCAAACCCGTGTGCAAATTCATGTGCTATAATATCAATTGTTGACATTGGATTGTATAAATTTGGAGTCCCTATTACAATAACTCCAGGTCTAAGACGATCGCAGATGCACCACCGCCCGTCGCAAAATATTTTTGTAAAGGGATAATGCCCATTTTCAAACAAAGAATACCACATCGCATTGTCTTGAAATTCAGGACGTCCATAATTGATTAATACTTTGAGAGGATCAGGCAACATTCCAAAATCTGCCCAGTAAGACCAATGATTGGAATAACTATAATAATCAAAATGATCTTTAAAATAGTCCCAAATATTTTGTGCAGACCAATAGGCATCTTCGGCATATTGCGTAAAAATATGACTCTCTGGCTCATAATTATGGTGGGCTGCAATCCAAAACAGGTCATCATCTTTTATTTCTCTGCATGAGTTGGGTGAATAGTCATCTTCAGGAACTCCAAATACAAAGTTGGAAGCCTCTATCAGTCTGGTAAAATCTAATAAACTTGTTTCGCACGTTGCATACTGAGTAACCGAGTAACCAAAGCGTTTTTTGTGCCATAATAGAAAGTTTCAAGTTCTGCAGTTTGAGTACTGAGTTCACATATGGGAATAGTTTCAGTCGAGTTTACCTCCTGTGAGGTAACAGGAGGTAATCGTAAGGCTTTTGATTGTTCTTGAATCCCGGATTGAGCGGTTTGAGGCGAAGAAAAATGAGCCGTTTTAATCTCTCCTATAACTGTGCCATCTTGGGCATCTATAATCAGTATATTGGACAAAACTTGTGAACTTATGATGTGATAAGCCAACAAAGCAGGGTGTGCTATAGCATTAGTGCCATCAGTATTAAATTCAATGGTTTTAACAGCATCATATTCAACATCTACGCTGTCTTGTAGATTGTAATAATTGGCATAAATAGCTTCTGCTTCTGCGATTGATAAAGTAGCAGTAGTATCCAAATTATTCACAGGGGCATAATGCCCTATGATTTGGTATAGTTTGTCCTGCTCATAGAAAAGATGCACTTTTGCACCGTCAATGTACATACCTTTGTAATATTGTTCAAATTTGAGAACATACTTAGTAGGTGAAAGTGAGAAAGAATCAACCTGAATGAATTGGTTGTAAGAATTGAGATTGAGCAACGTAGAAAAAACGCTGCTTTTTGCCATCGGTGCTATAGTAGTATCCAGAATGGCGAGCTTAACCGAATTATTCAGAGGGTTAAGAGTGATCTGATGCTGTGCCGACACCGTCAACCCTAACATCATCACGGAAATTATAAATATATATATCTGTTTCATTTTTGTAATTTTTAGTTGTTAACTTTTAACTTTTATTTTACTCGCCGATACAACAAGGAAAAGTTCCTCTTGCAGTCTTCGTCTATCGGCACTGACGAAGACCCGCAGAGTTGAAATTATTCTTACAGATAAACCAGATATATTCGGCTTTTTGACATGGTAAATTATAGCAACTATTTTGGTTAAAAAATAATAAATTATCGCTTGAAAATAAATTTTTCCATATAAGGTACGTAGATATATATACAGTATGTATGTGTGTGTGTACACTTTTTTTGAGAAAAACAAGCCCAAAATCGTTAAAAATTCATAAAAGTTACGCAAAGCTAAGCATTCAAATACAGCAAAAGAGTTTTCTCTTTTACTATGCAAACAGCCTAAAATTGCGCTTTTTTTCATCTTTTTTTATTGTTTTGTAAAGTATAAATATCGTTCAAATAGTACGCGCCAAATATACGAAAAAAAAATAATAAAAAAACTATCAAAAAAGTTTTTTTATTAAAAGAAGAGAAAAAAGTAATAAAACTATCAAACGAACGAAAAGAAATAATGAAAAAAATCGTTCCTTTATAAATAAATTAAACCGCAAATTCTAACAGCGCAAATAAGATGGCATATAAGAAGGTTGCAGTTACAATACCTCTTCCGGTTAAGTCGTATTTGAGTTTTAATAGATAATATCTCAGTAAAAGAATGTTTGGAATAATGGCAAGTAGTAGTATCTTTTGAACAGAAATAAAATCTATTTTTCCGGTTTTTAGTTCTACTAAGTATAATATTCCATAAAATATGCCAAAAGTGATCACGGGGAGCAGGATACCTAAGATAATGCCCATCCAGATATTATCTTTACGAAATTTGTCTATCATTTTTCCAAAAATTTTAAATCATTCAATACGGGATAAGCAGTCAAATCTGTCTGTACGGGATTTATAGAAACAAAGTGATGGGCAAGTGCCTCTTCACAATTGCCGGTTCCGGAGTCAGTATTGACTAAATAACCTGAAATCCAATAATATGGAGTTCCAAAAGCATCTATATTCTCTATAAGATCTTCGTTCCAATAGCCTTTGGTCTGTCTTGTAATTTTATAGCCTTTAATCTCCTTCAAAGGCACTTTTGGAATGTTAACATTCAATGCTATATTGGCAGGAAATGGATTTGCAATGACTTTGGCTATAATGTCCGAAGCAACCGCTTCAGCAGCAGTAAAATCAGCTTCGGAACTATAATCTAATAACGAAAAACCAATCGAAGGAATATTTTCAAAAGAGCCCTCTATAGCGGCTGCCATGGTGCCTGAATAGAGCAAGCTGACTGAGGAGTTGGAACCATGATTAATTCCGGATAAGATCAGATCTATTTTCCGGTCTTTTAAAATCACTTTCTGCCCCAATTTTACGCAATCTACAGGCGTTCCGTTAGTTCTGTAATAGGCTATCCCATCACTATTTACAAACTTCTTAATTCTAAGCGGTACGTTCATCGTAATAGCATGCGACATGCCCGAACGGGGAGTATCAGGAGTGATGATTACAACTTCACCATGAGGAAGTGCCGCTTTTACTAACGCCCAAATACCTTTGGCTTCATAGCCATCATCGTTGGTAATGAGGATGAGTGGTTTAGAGGGATTCATTTAGTCTTTAATCAGTTTAAAAGTTTTTATGATAGCATTTTTGTCGGTAATAGAGATTAAATAGAGACCTGATGACAAATTATTTAAGTCTAACTTTGTGATATTGGAAGCTATATGAGTTTTATTGATGATTCTACCGGACATATCATACAAATAAATAACACCATCTTGTATAGCTTGTTCTTTCATATCTACAAACAGTTCGGAATGAGCAGGATTTGGAAAAATGGAGATATCAACGGTATTACTATTCAATGTATTGATATTACTTGCGTCAAAAAGAGCGACCGGAGGAAACACTATATTATCTATCATAACTTTGTCTAACCCTGCAGCCAGACTCTCGTCTTTTTCATACTTCCAGGTATAAGTATGCTCACCTTCTGCAACAAAGAATGATTTTTTTTGCCAAACGTAAGTGCCTGCATAACTCATTTTGAGTTGACCATCAATGTAAAATCTAAAAAAGTCTTTATTAAATTGAGAACTTACCATAAAGTAAAACGAAATAGAATCGGGACGAGCAGCATGAGTAGTAATAGATAATATTGATTCTTCATTGCCTAAAATCGTTCCTGAACTTGCACTATAAGTACCTTCGTAAGGCATATCCGTAGTCAGATACCATGGCTTCTCAGAGTTATTTTCCCAATTAAATTTAGTAAAAGTATTACTTTCCCAATCTTCCATAGTCTCTCCAATAGGAATAAAGAAAGTTTTTTCAACGAGTAGAGCATTGCATTGATACTTCACTATGACTTCGGAGAAAGTACTTGAAGTACATACCGGATGAACCGTTACATCATAGACTGAAAATAGAGATGAATTGGTTGAGATGGTTACAATATCCAAATTACTATTAGGAGTACTCAGAAGGGCATCAGTAGCAAAGAAGATAGTTTGTGCATTTTTAGAGGCAATGCTTCCCGTATTTTTGAAATTGAATTTTAATTTTGCCGTTTCTCCTGCATTTAATCTACCATTGGGTTCTGTGGATTCTGAGTCATCAATAGTATAACCGGTAATTTCAATGATAGGAGCGTGAGCTGTTGCTAATAATGAATTATGTTTTTCATTATCAGTAAAGTAAATAACAATATCTAAATTAATATCACTTAAATCAGCGATGGCAGCAGACACTTTAATATTGAACGAAGTAGTAGGAGATTTTATTTCTCCTGCATTAATAGAGGAAATTTGGATAACAGAATCTATTAAAGAGATACCTGAATGATTAGTTCTTAATTTTAGGATCACATTATTTCCTGAAAGAGATCCAACATTCTTAACAGTCGGTTTAATAGAATAGGTTTCATCGTAATTCAAATCCAAACCGGAAATAATAGTATTGTTTTGATCTGTAAAAGCAACACTTTGCAAAGTAATATAGGGTCCATTAGGCTGAATAACTATGAGTTGAGCTATATAAGGAATATAATTAAATTTGGATACTAAAACATAAACCGTATCCCCAACTTCTATATTATCGGTTTCAAAAGTAATGATAGCACTATTATTGCTGATAAATCCTTGACCTAAAATATTATTTCCTTTACTTAATACTACCTTAGCATCATTCACAGGTGAATTAATATCAAAAATATTATTTCCTAATATTAATACATTCTCGTGTGTAGCTGTGATCGTTTGAGGAGTAGCTGTACGCACCTTCAAGGATGGGTCGCCAAAGAGCAACCATGTTCTATAAGTTTCTTGAGCAGAGCTGCCGTAAGTATCTAACATTTTCATCAAGCCATTGAAACAGATTCCACCAAAGGAACGTTTTATGGTGCCATTAGTAGCGGTTTCAGTTAAGATATTATCCATCTCATCTTGTCCTGCCATAGGTGGGTTCCAGGGTTGGTTCATAGAACTCATCAAGGTACCTACAGCACCTATAAGACTACCGTCTGTTTTTTTAGCTCTTAACCATGCTTCCGCAAAACAAGTCTGATTGGGATAATTGCCATTTACACAGGCAACTGCAATGATAAAAGGTAATTTATCTACGTTATTCAAGGCATTTACGTTTGTATTGTTAAAACCGGTAGTAACAAAAGAGTTGTCGGCACCATGTCCACAATAGTTAATAATACCAATTCCACTATTAAGAGCTGTGGTTAAATTTGCCGCAGTCGGATTTCCGGGAGCATCCAGACCTCCTTGATTGCCCTCAAACAACTCAAAACCATTTGGAGAATAGGTATATGCCATCAATTTATTGTCGATATTGCGCACGTGTGCATAATCATATTCCCCGTTATCTCCAGGACCCTGATTGGAGGCAATGCCACAAAATTTATCAAAATGAGCAGTTTCAGCCGGATTTTGTTCGTAATTGATAGATTTATTGACTTGTGTATTAACATGTTCAATATTTTCGGAAGACATTCTTCCTAAGAAAATATCCGAACGGTTATCACCTCCTGCCACTTCGGTATAGTTGTTGTCTTGAGCTAAACCTGCAGACATAAAAGGCGCAATTTGTTGATTATCACCTACCAATAACACATAAACTAAGTTATGGCTGTTGTAATAATTGGTAATATAATTTTTGATTGCTGTGGATGAGTTTCCAATGGACTGAACAGTAACGATTTCCGTATTTATACCATTTCTAATTTTCCAAGTTTTAAAAGACTGCAAAGCAGATACAAAAGTAGCATCGCTAATGATCAGCATATCACCATCTTCGTTAACAACCGTATATCTATCTTTTTGAAAATTAAAAAATTGCGATTCGTAAATCGGAACAAATTCATTGGCTATCCTTTTTGCTGTTCTATCGAGTGTCCCATTAAACTCTATTTGTACTGTCATGGAAGTTACTTTGCGCAACTGTTTGGTTACGGGATTATAACTGACGGGAAAAACCGAAAGAGATACTCCATGAAAATCTCTTAAAATGTATGCATCTTCCAATTGAGCATATACTTCCGGATAAAAAGCATCTACATCATATTGCTCTCCCTTTTGATAGGGAACGGTAGCCGGATCTATATTTCTGTAAATCATTCCTTTTGAAGGAATTAACTCAAAATTATCTATGGTAGTACTATAGACATGAGTAACATTCATTTCGGGTACCGTGTTGTCGGGAACTAAAATTGATTTTGCCCATTTCAACACTTCCGGAGCTCCGGCGATGTCTAAAGTGTAGGCTCCATCAAGAAAGATTTTGCTCATGAAAACTCCATTTACATTGATTTCTTGAGTTTTAATATTTTGAAAGTCAATAGTTATTTCAATAGATTTCTCACTTTTCTCCACTACTTTATAGCTTATTTGTTGAGAGAATAATTGGAAAAATGTAAAAATACAAACAATTAATAGGGTAAGTTTTTTCATCATATTGTGATTTAATTTATTATTTTCTTGTTGTTAGCAATAACGATTAGCTTTTAGTTTTGAGTTTTATCAATAATAGCGCGAGATACCATCTTAATCACTGTTTCAACTTCTTGATCAGTAAGGTCATAATAGACCGGGATAGAGATTTCACAGGAGTAATTTTGATAAGTTTGAGGATAATCTTCGATTTGGTATCCCATATTTTTATAAACAGTCAGCATCGGAAGTGGTATAAAGTGCACATTTACAGCCACTTCATTGTCGAAAATTTGTTGAATAATAGCATCTCTTACCTCTTCGGTAATGTTATTCACTCTCAGAAGATAGAGGTGATAAGAAGAAGTTTTTTCATCGGATTCATAAGGAGGAATGATCACAGAAGGAATTTTGGAAAATGCCTTTGTGTATCGTTCAAAGATAGACTTTCTTTTGACCAGCATATCGTCTTTATAGCGATCTATTTCTACTACTCCGATCGCTGCCAAAATGTCGGTCATATTACATTTATACCCGGCTTCCAAAACATCATAACGCCATGAACCGTGAAGTTTGGTGTAGGCATCTTTACTCTGTCCATGTAAAATTTTACAATAAAACTGCTTGTAAATCAGTTCAATATCAAAAACATCCGGAAGATTAAAACAGTTAGCACCTCCTTCAGCAGTGGTAAGATTTTTGATCGCATGGAAAGAAAAAACGGTAATATCTGTAAAACTACCGCAAGTTTTTCCCTTATAAAGAGCACCAAAAGAGTGTGCTGCATCAGCCATGACTAAAATGCGCCCTAACAGTTGCTGTTCAGGGCTTTCTGCTTTGAATAAAGCCTTGACTTCCGGACTTTTTACTAAAGCATTAATTACGTCATAATCAGCAGGATAACCGCCAATATCGACCGGAATAATAACTTTAGTCCGTGAAGTAATGGCTGTTTGGATACGTTGTACATTAATGGTAAAATCATCGCAAATATCCACCATTACCGGAGTGGCACCACAGTGTATGATCACATTAGCAGTAGCACAGTAGGTATAAGCCGGAACGATCACCTCATCGCCCTCTTTTACGCCAAACCATCTAAGTATCAACTCTAATCCTGCCGTTGCGGAGGCTACGCAAAGCACTTTAGGAACATGACAATAATCGGCAATTTTCTGTTCAAATTCTTTGGTTTTAGGTCCTGTTGTAATCCAGCCTGAAAACATCACTTTAGCAACCGCTTCTACTGTTTTTTTGTCTATTCTGGGAGGTGAAAAATCTATCATTTCCTGTTAATTTAATCTTTCTAATTTTTTCTTTTTATGATCTTTAGTTAACTGATTTAACTCATTGATGTTAAAAGAAAACGTAAAATAATTGGGGGTAGCACCTACCGAGTAGTGTGCTCTTGAAAAGCCTATTCTCATGGAATAGATATTGATGGAAAAACCATAAGAAAATCCTGCCATAGATTTTTTCTGAGGAATTTTTCCGTTTTGTAAGCGGTCATGGTTATAGGCAAACATCAATGACACATATTTTACAGGCTCTATTTCAATGCCAAAAATGAGATGACGAAAAAAATTGTCAAAAAATTGAGCTGTTTTAGATGGATATTTATAACCTTCAAGAGCATCTTGCTGTAAAAGAGGGTCATCTGCCCCGACATATTTCATATTCCACTTATACAAAGAGTGGAACGATATGTGATAGCGTACAGGAAGATGTTCTAACCGCTGTGAAAGCGCTAATTGTATATCAAAACCAGGTCTTTGCAACTTTCTTTCGGTAAAGGGTTTTAGTTCTGAGCCAATGTTTTTGAAAAGTAAAGTTAAGGAGAGTCTATTTTTTTCGCTATAAAAACTTCCTGCTACATCCGCAGCAATTCCGAAAGAGGTATAAGACTCATAACTTGATAAGATTGTTTTTAAATTAGCACCAATTGAGAAATGTTCATTGAGCCATCTGCCCCACCCAATGGTTAAGGCGTAATCATTGGCACCAAAAGTGCCCAATTCTTGTCCGTATTCATCTGTTTCTATGAATTTTCCATAACCTACATAACGCATCTCCACCGCAAAACTACCCGATTTTTTAAAAGTACGAGAGTAGAGGGCAGAGCCATAGTTTACGTTGTTGAAAAAGTCGGTAAAATGCAAAGAGAGTGAATTATGATGTTTTTCGCTGATGTACGATGGATTGGAAATGATCAGTGAGGCATCATCGTCATACACAGATATTAAACCACCACCGAGAGCAGCAATACGTGAAGAATAACTAAAGTCCAACAGACCATAGACGTGTCTTCCTCCCGTTTGTGCACTGACAGTAAGTGTGACACACACTATAACGATGACAATACAAATTTTTCTCATATTAACGATGCAAAGATACAAAAAAACTCTCTTCATCAAAACGAGAAAAGCAAGAAAATATTATTGCAATTTTATTTACTTCCTCATCCAAAATTTCATTATATTTAACTATCTTTGCGGTTTGTCTTATCTAATAAACAAATTACTATGAAAGAACAACTTAATGAAATTAAAATGAGTTATTCTACCCATTACAGAACCCATTCTTGCGGAGAATTGAGAGCCATAGACGCCGGTAAAGAGGTAATTTTGTGCGGATGGATTCAAAAAATCCGCAATTTAGGAGGTATGTCTTTTATTGATTTAAGAGATAGATATGGGATTACCCAATTAACTTGCAATAGCGAAACTAACGTCGATTTACACCAAAAAGTGCAAAATTTTGGCAGAGAATGGGTCATCCAAATTAAAGGTATAGTAGCAGAAAGATATAACAAAAACAGTAATATCCCTACAGGAGATATTGAAATTATGCTCACGGAAGTAACCGTTTTGAGTGTCTCGGATACCCCTCCGTTTACTATTGAAGATAATTCTGACGGAGGTGATGAGTTGAGAATGAAATACCGCTACCTTGACCTGCGTAGGGAGATCCCTAAAAACAATCTATTGTTCCGTCATCAGTTAGGTATCGAAATTCGTAACTATATGAATAATATAAGTTTTGTAGAAATTGAAACGCCATTTTTAGTAAAATCCACCCCCGAAGGGGCACGCGATTTTGTGGTTCCTTCACGGGTAAATAATGGTGAATTTTATGCACTTCCACAATCTCCACAAACCTTTAAACAACTGTTGATGCTGTCAGGTTATGATCGTTATTTCCAGATTGTGAAATGCTTTAGAGATGAAGACTTACGTGCCGATCGTCAACCGGAATTTACACAGATAGATTGTGAAATGTCTTTCGTAGAACAAGAGGATATTCTCAATACTTTTGAAGGACTTATTAAACATATCTTTCACAAAATAAAACAGATAGACATTGATCCCATAGAACGAATGTCCTACGAAGATGCTATGAAACTCTACGGTAGCGATAAACCTGACACCCGTTTTGAAATGCAATTTGTGGAATTAAATGAGTATCTCCAACATAAAGATTTTTCTGTTTTTAATAATGCCGAATTAATTATTGGTATTGTAGCTGCCGATTGTGGTCATTATACGCGTAAACAGTTGGACGAACTGGTTGAGTTTGTAAAACGACCTCAGGTAGGTGCTTCAGGATTGGTATATATACTGTGTAATGAAGATGGCTCATTCAAATCGTCTGTAGATAAATTTTACGACCAAGCAGATTTACAAAAAGTGGCAACACAATGTAATGCTAAAAAAGGAGATCTGATTTTATTGATGAACGGCAAAAAAGATCAAGTAAGAGAACAGCTTTCCCAATTGCGCTTGGAAATGGGTACAAGATTAGGGTTGCGCAAAAAAGGAACCTATAAATTGCTGTGGGTTACCGATTTTCCACTTTTAGAATGGGATGAAGAGACCAACCGTTTTTATGCTAAACACCACCCCTTTACGGCTCCAAAACCCGAACATGAAGCCTTACTGGAATCTGCTCCCGAAAAAGTAAATGCGAATGCGTATGACCTCGTAATCAATGGTACCGAAATTGGCGGTGGTTCGATAAGAATTCACAATAGCGACCTCCAAAAACGGATGTTTAGAGTGCTTGGATTCTCAGATGAAGAAGCAATCTATCAGTTTGGTTTTTTGATTAATGCTTTCCGATTTGGTGCCCCTCCACATGGTGGAATTGCTTTCGGATTTGACCGTTTATGTTCTGTACTTTCTGATTATGATACTATTAGAGATTTTATTGCTTTCCCTAAAAACAACTCCGCAAGAGATGTGATGTTGGATTCTCCTTCGACCATCTCTGAATTACAGTTGAAAGAATTGGGCTTGAAATTATAGAAAATAGTAACTTCTTAATTTTTCAAACGTATTTGAAAATGAATAAAAATAAAAAAATATAACTATGAAACAAATTAAATTATTTCTGATATTGGGTTTCGTACTCTTATCATTCAGTGCTTGCAAAAAAGAGCCTGTAGTCTATAATTTTGAGAAAAAAGACCCCGAAAAACTGTTGTCAAACTATACAAAAAACAGTTTTCTTGCCTTTAAAAATGAATTGGGAGAAGAAAAATATTATGAATTAATAGAGGTAAAACAGGAAAATGTAGAATATACTTTTCCCGGACCCGAAGATGTAAAAATAGACTGTTTTTTTTATGAATTAAAGACTTTTCATCTCAAAGATATTGAATCTCAAAAAATTATTGGACTTTATCTGTATCGTTTTCCAATAGAGGTGGATAAAGCAATGAAAAATGTCTATTATAAGTTTAGATCACATTTGATGGGAAATATTTGTAATATACCTTTTGAATTTAATCAGAAACTTATTAATTTGGAGATCAATGGGATAACTTATGAAGATGTCGTGGAGATTCAAAATACGGACTTCCAACCCGATGATTATTTCAACATTAAAACCATCTATTATGATCTCTATTCAGGGATTTTAGAAATGATAGATGGAGATAATCATCATTGGAAATTTGAAAAATTTATAACGTTATTGTCGTTACAATTTAATAACAACTAATTTATATTCAGCAACATGGAAAAAGAACTAACTGTAGGCACACGTGTTGACCATGAAAAATATGGAGAAGGCATTATCAGCAAGAATTTGCCGCTGAGTTATAAAGTAATCTTCGTCAGAGGAGGCGAAGTGGAGTTTTCTAAATTAAATGTGCACTTTGATATTATTGAAGAACAAGAAAATGAAGACCCTTCTATTCCGAAACTAAACCTGAAAGAGATCGAAAAGATGATGAGGTATGTACTGAATCGTTATAATGGTATTGAGCATAAAGTGGATTTGGGCGACAAATGGAATGGAGGAAAACTTATTCTTCAACCCGGCAATCCTGACTTAAAAGCCAAAGAGATGCCTATTGACACCTTTTTTCATAAAATTGTGATGGTCAGAGACCGACTGAGAGTACTCGAACAGAATATTAATAGCAATGAACAACTCTCTGATGAAGAGAAGATCAATCTACAACAGTATATCACTCGGATCTACGGCTCATTGACCAGTTTTAACATACTTTTTGACACTAAAGAAGATTATTTTGTTGGGTCGGCAGGAAAATAATTTATCCTGCCATAGACAATGTCTATAGAACTCTTTTTTTATACTGTTTTTTTTATAAAAAAAATTGTACCTTTGCAGCATGGGTATGAATAGACCTATAATAATATAAATAAAATAGTTAACTTTAAAAATGATAATATGAAAAATGATATTTTGCCAATTACCACCGATGTGCTGTGGACTGGTATTTTGGATAAAGATCTTAAGACCTTCGATGTCATTATGACTACCGAATATGGAACAACATACAATTCTTATTTTATTAATGCTACTAAGAAAACTTTAGTAGAAACAGTTAAAGAAAAATATTTTGACCAATACAAAGAAAAGTTGAGTCAATTGTGCCATTTCGACGAATTAGAATATCTTATTGTAAATCATACCGAACCTGATCATGCCGGATCTATTAAGCGCATTTTAGAGATTGCCCCTCAAATCACGATTATAGCATCAGGAGTAGCACTGAGAAATATTAAAAATCAAATTGGAATAGAATTTAAACAGTTAGAAGTTAAAGATGATCATATAGTGGACTTAGGCAATAAAAAATTAGAAGTAATTTCAGCTCCGAATCTTCATTGGCCTGATACTATTTATACCTATTTAAGAGAAGATAAAGTACTCTTTACTTGTGATTCTTTTGGCGCTCATTTTTGTAATGAGAAGATGTATAATGATCAAGCAGGTGATTATTTTCCTGCTTTCAAATACTATTTTGATGTCATTTTAAGACCCTTTAGCGTTTTTTATCTTAAAGCAATAGAGAAAATTAGACATTTAGACATTCAAGCAATTTTGCCGGGTCATGGTCCATTGTTGACTTCCAACCCGATGGCAGTAGTAGATAAAACAGAACAACTTTGTAGAGAGTATCTTCAAAAAAATCCCATAAAAAATCGTGTCCTTATTGCATTTGTTTCTGCTTATGGTTATACTACAGAAATTGCAGAGATCATTAAAGAGGGATTGTCTGAAAATGAAAATATTGAGATTGATTATTGCGATATTGAGCATATTTCTGACGAAGAATTATCAGATAAAATTTCTTGGGCATCAGCATATCTTTTTGGCAGTCCAACTATCAATCAAAACATGCTACCTAATCTTTATAAAATTTTCGCCATGATGACCCCTCTTCGCGATAAAGATAAACTTGCCGGATGTTTCGGTTCATACGGTTGGAGTGGTGAAGCAGAGAAAAACTTAGTCTCAAATATTCATAATCTAAAACTAAAATTCTGTGGAGAGACCTGTTTTATCAAATTTAGACCTCACGAAGCCGATTTTGAACGTATTAAAGAGTATGGTAGAAAATTTGGAATCATGATGACAGAATAGTGTAGCTATTACAATTACTAAAATAAAAAAAGCTACTCTATAGGGTAGCTTTTTTTATTTGTTCTCGAAAAAAACCATCAAAGTTGACAAAATAAATACTAAAGAGTATTTACTTTTTTCATCAAACCTGATTTTAAATTCGCAGCTTTATTCTTATGAATAATTCCTTTTTTTGCTAATCTGTCAATCAAAGAAGTAACAGAAGGTAATTTGCTTGCAGCTTCTTCTTTATTAGAAATCAATCGAATATCTTTTAATGAATTACGCATGGTTTTTGCATAATAACGATTTTCTAATCTTCTTTTGTTATTAGCTCTGATTCTTTTTAACGCTGACTTATGATTTGCCATTTTATAACTGTTTATTTTTTTATATAATTTTCACCCTCAATTTCGGGGTGCAAAGGTACACTTTTTTTTAATACAAAACTATAGTTTCCATTTTTTTATTGATCACTACTGTATTTCGATATAACTATGATCGGTAAAAGTAAAAGCGTTTATGGATATACACCTCACTATTTGTATTTATGTTATAAAAAATGAAATAAATACCCTTATTTTACTTCAAACTAAAATTAGAAAAATCAAACTTTACCTTGATACCGGCACGAACACTGATACCTGGTTGTTCTAAATCTCCAAGGTCAAAATATCGCTGATTTAATATATTGGTAGCTTCTACATAGAAATTAATCATTTGCCATTGATAATAAAGTCTTATATCTAACAGACAATACGCAGGATAAGTGGTAGGCTTACCCGTTGTAATATCGCGATAAGAGGTATATTCACCTTTTCTTTTATTGAAAGTAACAGCGTATTCTGCTCCGAAATCCCTATAAAAAGCATGACTGAGATGAAAGGTAAAATGTTGCGTTAAATGGTCTAACACATAACGCGACAGGTATCCTTTGCTCTCCTTGTTGGAATACAAATAGCAATATTGTAATGCTACTCTCTTGAGCCAAAAGTCTTTATAGTAATAATGGGCAGGCAACCATTCCGACACAATCTCTACTCCGGTGAAGCTAATTGTAGTATGATTGACGGTATGCCATTTGACCTCGTCCTCTTTTTTAATATAGTCAATCATATTGGAACCCCAACGATTAAAAACTGAGACATTTACATTAAAATACACTTCATTTTTAAGCTCTTTTTTTAGATTAAAATTACCACTCAACTCTATAGTATATGCTTTTTCGGGTTTGAGATTTTTATTACCTTCAATATCGCCGGTATTGTAATAAAGATCGGTAAAAGTGGGCGTTCTTACGGAATGTGATGCCGATAGCGTAATATTTCCCAGAAGAAATTGATTCCCGTATTGTTTGGGTTGAAAATGATATCCAATAAAACCGGCTGGTAAGAAGTATAAATTCTTTTTAATATCTGTAAAATATTGCA
>JAITTF010000163.1 GCA_031287215.1 Bacteroidales bacterium | reverse complement strand
GTACAGGGTGAAGGCGGCATCAGGACAGCCTCAAATAGCTATTGGAAAGCGGTGAGAAAAAAATGTTCTGAAACCGGTACTCTGCTCATTTTTGACGAAATTCAAACCGGCTTGGGCAGAACCGGCAAGTTGTTCTGCTTTGAACATTTCGACATTGTTCCAGATATATTGTTGTTAGCTAAAGCCTTAGGTGGAGGTCTTCCATTGGGAGCTTTTATCTCTTCCCAAGAAAATATGAATAAACTTACCTATAATCCTGCTTTAGGGCATATTACTACCTTCGGGGGACATCCAGTAAGTTGTGCTGCTGCTTTGGCACACCTCCAATTATTATTGGAAAATAAAATTTGGGAACAAGCAGAAGAAAAAGGACAAATGATTGAAAATATAGTGGCAACACTCCCTAATGTTAAAGAAATTAGGAGAAAAGGATTACTTATGGCTATTGACTTTAAAGATTCAGAATACAGTCTTAAAATGTATCACCAGTGGCTACAATGTGGCATTTTTACCGATTGGTTTCTGTTTTGTGATAGTGCCTTGAGAATTGCGCCACCCTTAATCATTGGAGATTTAGAGATCAACAATTTCGCTCTGCGATTGTCGCACACCATAGGCTAACATTTTTAACATTAAGAAAAATACAAACAAAATGAAAATACAATTTCTCGGTGCTACCACCGAAGTTACCGGTAGCAAATTTTTACTCACTACTCAACAAGGAAAAAAAATCCTCTTAGATTGTGGAATGTATCAAGGAAAAGGCTTAGAGACAGATGCGATGAATCGCGATTTGGGTTTTGATCCGAAAGATATTGATTATCTCCTTCTTTCTCATGCTCATATTGACCATTCGGGATTAATTCCGTATATCTATAAATTGGGCTTTCGAGGCGTGGTGGTCTGCACCTCTGCAACCCGAGACCTCTGTTCTATCATGCTTCCCGATTCCGGAAAAATCCAAGAAGCCGATACGCATCAGTTTAACAAAAAGAGAGCTAAAGAGGGATTACCTCCTGTAGAACCGCTATACAATATGCAAGATGCCGCAGCTGCGATGCGTTGTTTTGTTACTATTCCACTTGATTTGGATTTTGCTCTTACTCCCGATTTTACGCTTCGTTTTATTGATTCTGGACACATGTTGGGGTCAAGCGCAATTTACATGACTGTTAAAGAACATCAAGAGACTAAAACTCTTTGTTATACAGGAGACATAGGAAGATTTAATAAAAAAATTCTGCCCAATCCGCTCCCTTTCCCGCAGGCAGATTATATTATTACAGAGTCCACTTACGGCGACCGCCTTCATCCTACCATCGAAAATGCGAAACAAGAATTGATGTTGATCGTAAAGGATGCCATCTGCAAACGCAGAGGAAAATTGATTATTCCTTCTTTTGCTATTGGGAGAACGCAAGAGTTAGTCTATGCTTTACAACAACTCAAAAACGACAACAATTTACCTGATATAGAGATTTTTGTAGATAGTCCTTTGGCAGTGTCGGCAACAGAAATTTTTAGACTTCATTTTGAATGTTTTAATGAAGAGATGCAGGACTATTTACAAACAGATAAAGACCCGTTTGATTTTGATAAATTACATTATGTCAGATCTATTGACGATTCTAAGAGGTTGAATAGTTATCATAATCCCTGTATCATCATCTCTGCTTCGGGCATGATGGAAGCAGGGCGTATTAAGCATCATTTAGCCAATAATATTGAAAATAAACGAAATACAATTCTTTCGGTAGGTTATTGTTCACCCACTACTTTGGGCGCAAAAATCATCAGAGGTGATAAGCGTGTTTCTATTTTTGGTGTTCCTTATGAGGTAAGAGCTACCGTTTGTACTCTTGAAGCCTTTTCAGGTCATGCCGACTATCAAGAGATGATTCAATATTTGTCTTGTCAAAATCCTCAAAAAGTAAAAAAACTCTTTATCGTTCATGGGGAAGACCAAGCCCGCAATACCTACTCCAAACATCTTACTAATGCCGGTTTTCACCACTGTTGTATTCCGTTTTATAAAGAAGAAGTGGTCCTATAAAACTTGTTTATCCTTTTATTATTTTAACGACCTTACTACTATTTTGATCTGATATTCTCAAAAAATAAAGTCCATTAGCACAGCCAGTAAGATCTAATACATTCCCATTAAATTTATGGAATATAACATTTTCTCCTAATATATTAGTTGTTGAAAACTGATATTGACGGTCAGGATCAAGTCCAAAGATGGTATATAAACCGGTACTTGGATTGGGTGCTACTACAATATTCTGATCAGAAAGTGTTGCAATACCGCTGCTACATTGATTTTTTTCTAATGTTATTTGTAAAAATTCAGATTTACAATTTGAATTTTCTACTTCCCAATCATAGAAATAGTAATAATATTGGTAAGTATTCTCTGTGGCACTACTTCTTTTAATACTAAGCACATTAGATAGTATGTATGGATAGTTGAGCATACTTGCAGTATTGGTTCTGTATAAATTAGGGACTCCTAAGCCCACAAGTTGTAATTCATTCAACTGTGGAACTTCCATATCTAAATTTACTCTTGAAATACCATTGGGGATATAGATATCTTTTTGCGCTAAAATAGTGCCTGTTGCAGTTCTTAAAGCAATATTTCGTACTCCTGATCCTTGTGCATTTACAGATACAGATTTTAAGACAAAAGGAGTGTAAGCGTCAAAAACGAGATAATGAATATTACCTGCATTTCCAAAGTATCCTCCTCCGGAGGTATTATTAGTAGGTCCAACATGGTAAATTCCTTCCGGCATTTGCCCCTCTTGATTCAATTCTCTCACAAAATAGGTTTTATCATTTTGCACTAAGGGATGCACCCAATAGTTGCCGGTATGCACAGCTACAGAATCATACTGACTTTCATACCATTTAGCGTCAGATCCGATATTTAAATCAATTGTAAAAGAGGAAGCGGTAGTGCAAATAGTAGTGTCTTCTAATCCTATTTCAGGCATAGAAATAGTAACATATTGATTTTTAAGGAGAATATAAACACCATTTTGGTTAGCTACTTCTAAACTAACAGAATAGCTCCCATTTCGCAGGTATTGATGAATAGGATTTTGAGTAGTATCTGCCGTTCCATCCCCAAATAACCACAACCAAGAAGAGGGATTATTATAAGAAAGGTCCGCAAAAGATATTTTTCCATCACAACTATGGGTATGGTCTGCTATAAAATTAGGAACAGGAGGAGCAGTACTCCCTTCACAATGATAGAAAATTTTAAATCCAGCCATATTTAATGACATATCAGAATGGAAAACAATGGTAATGTACTCTCCTGTAGAAGCAATAGTCTCCGGATTTCCGATTGTATTACAATAATCGGTATTGTTAATTTTAGGGGAATTGGCATTGGGTCCATTATAAAAAGAGACTCTGTCATAATTACAAGTAGCACTACTCCCTGGTTCTACATCAAATTCAAGGATGTCTAATATTATTGCCGCAGCTCCGGCACTATGAATAACTACAGTAGCATTAGAATTATCGGGATAATTTCCGTTCGGACCACCTGCATCATAAAGAAAGCCAAAACATGAATTAATTGTGGAAGTACCACTTGAAGGCATCACATTCACACAAGGTAATTGGTTGTTAATCGTGATAAAATTAGATTTAAAAATAGAATCTACCCCACAATTACCACCATCAGCAACAAGTTTGACATGATACGTTCCAAAGTTTTGATAGGTATGATCAGGATTTAATAAAGTAGATGTAGTCCCATCTCCAAAATCCCATAAAGCAGATTCACAATTGATGCTGTTATTAGTAAAATGTACAGCGAAAGGTGCGCTACATGATTCTGTTAAACCTGAGGAAAAATCGGCTGTAGTATATCCTACATAAGGAGCAGGTGCTAATCCGATAGCATAAAACGCATTACCTACTGCTTGTGATTCGGGCGTACAAGCACCATATAAATCTATCGTAGCTTGCATAGCACAAGCATACACATCTGCATAATCTGACGATGGCACTAAATAAACCGTTAGGGTACGAAACGCGATTTTTTCGGCTTTTTCCATCCCTATTGCCGGAACAACATAACTGTTTCCCAAATCATTTGTACCTGTCTTCCCTTCGCATAACATATAATACCAATGGTTGAGCACTCCGCTATTATAATGTACCCCCCCGTTATCACCGGTTCCTGTGTACCAATTAATACCATGATAAGTATCAGGTTGGTTGTGTGATTTTGGGTTGGACATAGAACGTAAAACATATCCTACATCTTCACCTATGTCCCAATCTGCATATTCCGGAGTAGCATACCACTCAATGGTAGTCCCAAAAATATCGCTAAAAGCCTCATTCAAAGCTCCGGACTCATTTGAATAATTCAAACCGGCGGTAAAACTCGTCAGTCCATGTGAAATTTCATGTCCTGTGATATCTATAGCAGTAAAAGGAGTATTTCCTCCACTCCCATCACCATAAGTCATGCGTTCTCCATCCCAAAAGGCATTGTTGTTATTACTATATCCGTATTGAATCAAATTAAAATGGACATAAGACCATAAATGGAATCCTGCCCCATCAATACTGTTACGATTATGCTTTTCTAAATAATAATCATAGGTTTTCATACTGCCAAAATGAGCGTCAGTAGCATATTGGTCTAATTGGGCATTTACATTATTCCAAATATTATCAGTATCAGTAAAATAGGTGTTGGTATAATTGGTCGTATTTTGACAATTTAAAGTTCTGATACCTTGACCACGAGTATTGTCATTTAAACGATATGAGCCATTATAAGATTCTGTATTAATTTCTCTTACACCAGAATAGCCGGTATAGGCAGTACCAATTTCATTTTCAAAATGAATGAGTGGCAGGGTCAAAATAATCTCTCCGTTCAAAGCATCTACATAAATCAATTGCCGATTGAGCGGTTGTTTGGAATAGATATTAAACCTATAAGCCTGATGTAAAACAGATCCATTGGGAGAAGCCTCTGCTGACACAAAAACTTTTTCTCCTTTCGGATAATAGGTAGCAAAATCGTGTTCGTGTGCTATTTTAAGGTTTAGTTCCTCATTTTCATCTTGCCACATATATTGAGAAGCACCAATGTATGCTAATGCCGATTCTAAAGCCTGTTCTTCTGATAAAAGAAAATCAAAAGATAAAGGTTGATTTCGTGTAATATCTCCACTCATAGACTGTACTTTACCTTCTTTCATTAATATTTTCCATGAACTAAATTCTACAGGATAACCATCAATAGTTTGATTCAGGCGATACAATTCTTCGCCCAAAGAAGTGGTCTCTTTTTTGTCTAAAATAAAATCGACATTATTTTGTTTCACTACGTTTTTGGTGTATTCTATAGCAGCAGCTATATCTTTGAGTACAAAATTATCTTTAGGTTGAATAAATGCCGGGAGCGTATTGCCCTCACGGAATCTTACGACTTTAGCATTAGGAGCAAATTGTTCCGCTTTACCATTTTGATAAATTTGTGAAAAAGAGGTGTAATTGAACCCAATGATCACGAATAAGAGGAAAAGTTTTTTCATTACTATTATTTTGAAAAACAATGATTTACAAGTTTTATAATTTCATTATAAAACAAACGCAAATATACACGAATTTTTCAAATAATACAACGTTTAAAAATAAGTATCAGTGGACAGACAAGAACAACTAAATAAGAAACAGTAAACGTCTCAATTTAGATCATAAAAACAGTAAAAAAACTATTTTTCCCCGCAACCACAAATTTCACAGTCAAATCTGACATCCATTTGGGTTTTGAAATCTACGTCTTCACATTCTGTTTGTGCCGGTTTCCATTTTGGAGAATCTTTGATCAAACGTACCGCTTCATCGTCAAATTCTTTATAACCGGAACTCTTTACAACCGCTACATCAGTAACTGAACCGTCTGCCTTAACAACAAATTCTAAAGTTGAAACACCCCCAATATTTTGTTCTTTTAAAGAAGCAGGATATTGCATATTTGTGCAAATATACTTACAAATATCTTTGTTGGCAGGAAATTTCTGAGCCGCTTTCGGGGTCTCCGGTTTTTTACCATCTGCAGGTCTTACTACTGCAATACCCATTTTTTTGTCATCACATTGACCATAAGCGGTAGAAGTTAAACAAAATGAAAAAAATGCCACAGAAATGAAAAAACGAATTAAATTTTTCATAATTTATTATGTTTTAATGTTTTAAAATACTTTTTATTTACAAAGATACCAATAATTAAGACCATTTTTAGACAAAAACGTTATCTTAAAACTAATATCAATTTTCCGCTGCAAATATACAAAAAAAATGTAATAAAAAAACAGTTCTTTTTTTACAACGCGACATATTTTTCTACCTTCTGCTTTTCTACCTTATTAGAGGGGCAAAGTCAATAAATTTCTTTGCTATATACTGTATCAAAAAACAATATTTTACGATTCATATCGTTTTATCTTTTTTAATACAACTCATTTCATGATAAAAAAACTGTTTTTGGTATGTTTAACGCTGTTTCTATCAGTGGCAGCAGTAGCACAAACTGCTAAATATAGCAATGAATTTTTATCATTAGGATTAGGCGCCAAAGGCTTGTCCATGTCTAATACGATGACCGCCACTACTGACGACGTTACTGCTGCGTATTGGAACCCTGCCGGATTAAGTAGAATGTCAAAAAAATATCAAGTAGGTCTGATGCATGCCGAATATTTTGCCGGTATTGCTAAGTATGATTATGCCGGTATCGCCTGCAAAATCAACGACCAATCTACAGTTGCCTTTTCGTACATCCGTTTTGGAGTAGATAATATTATGAATACTACTGAGTTGATTGATCAACAAGGTAATTTGGATTATGAACGAATCTCCTACTTCTCGGCTGCCGATAATGCTTTTATGCTCAGTTATGCCCATAATTTTACTAAAATTGAAGGACTCTCTGTGGGTGCTAATGCGAAGGTTATTAGAAGAAAAATAGGAAAATTTGCCGGTTCATGGGGCTTCGGATTGGATGCCGGTATTCAATACAACAAAAAAGGGTGGCAAGTAGGTCTCATGGCTCGAGATATCACTTCTACTTTCAATGCCTGGAGTTATCATCTTAATGATGAGGTGATTAGAGTTTTCGAGGCTACACAAAATGAAATTCCTAAAAACAGTCTCGAAATCACCCTGCCTAAATTAATGCTGGGGGGTGCTAAAAATGTAAATTTTGGTAAAGGTTTTAATGCTACTTTTGCTTTAGATTTTGATTTTACCTTTGACAAAACCCGTAATTATCTTATCAGAAGTAAAACTTTGAGTATAGATCCCCATTTTGGGATGGAATTAGACTATAAAAAAATTGTCTCTTTACGCGCAGGCGTAGGCAATCTTCAACAGGAGTTGGATTTCAACGGTAAAAAGAAAACTACCGTCCAGATCAACCTCGGCATTGGGGTTTCTATTAAAGATTATGTTACTATAGATTATGCTTTTACAGACATTGGAGACCTCTCAATTGCCATGTATTCACACGTTTTTTCTCTTAAATTGGGGATTAATACCTTCAAGAAAAAAAGCAGTAAGTAATTTAAGGGCACCTCTTAAATTCAATATATTGATTATCAACATATTGAATTTAAGTTAAAAATTGTTAAAGTTTAGCATAATAATATGTGTCTGTGTATAATTGAAAAATTTTATGTATATTTGCGCAAGAAAAAAATGTTATGGCTATCTCACAACAGCAACCTTTAGCTTTAGGAACAGAAAAAGTTGGAAAATTATTAAGGCAATACTCTTTTCCGGCTATAATTGCCATGACGGCTGCCTCTCTATACAATATTACAGACAGTATTTTTATTGGACACGGGGTAGGTCCACTCGCCATTTCGGCATTAGCGATTACCTTCCCACTGATGAACCTATCAGCGGCTTTTGGTGCCTTAATTGGAATAGGAAGTTCCAACTTGCTCTCTATTCGTCTGGGGCAAAAAAACTATGCTTCAGCCAATTTAATTTTGGGTAATGTACTGATTTTAAATGTTATTGTTGGGGTTTTATTTTCACTCATTACACTTCCATTTCTCGGTCCTATATTGACATTTTTTGGAGCCAGCAGTCAGACGTTATCCCACGCTCACAATTATATGATGATTATTCTATTGGGAAATGTGATTACGCATCTCTATATGGGGTTAAACTCTTTGCTACGAGCCTGTGGAAATCCTGAAAAAGCAATGTATTCAACTATAGCTACAGTAATTATTAACGTGATACTCAACGCATTGTTTGTTTTTGGATTTGGGTGGGGTATTCGAGGAAGTGCTACTGCCACTGTGATTTCCCAGTTGATATTATTGATTTGGCAAATAAAATTTTTTTCCAACAAGTCCTATTTTATCCATTTTAAAAAAGATACATTAAGGTTAAAATGGAGAATTGTTATAGACACCATTTCCGTAGGATCGGCATCCTTTTTTATGAATGCGGCTGCATGCTTTATAGTGATACTCATTAACCATGGGTTACTGAAATATGGCGGTGATTTGGCTGTTGGGGCTTATGGAATTGTAAATAGAGTTATATTTCTTTTTGCAATGATTGTTTTTGGAGTAAATCAAGGGATGCAACCTATTGCAGGTTATAATTTTGGTGCTCAACAATTTGACAGGGTTACTAAAGTGCTCAAAATTGCCATGTTCTGGGCAACCGTAATCATGACAACGGGATTTGTCTTTGTTGAACTATTTCCGGATGCAGTAGCATCCATATTTACCACTGACACTCAATTGCGAGCACTTGCATCAAATGGTTTGAGAATTACCTTTGCTTGTGCACCCATTATTGGTATTCAGATGGTGATCTCTACATTTTTCCAGAGTATTGGTTATGCCGGAAAAGCTATCGTTCTCTCTTTAACTCGACAATTGCTCTTTTTAGTACCATTATTACTCATTTTCCCTATTTTTTTTGGTGTAGATGGGATATGGTGGAGTTTGCCGACATCTGATTTTATTGCCTCTATAACCGCTATTCTCATGATTAGTTGGCAATTTAAAAAATTTAAAAAAATGAAATAATGAATACATATACGATCATCAACATTGGACGCCAATTTGGAAGTGGTGGGCATATTATTGGACAGAAATTAGCTAAAGAATTAGATTTTGCTTTCTATGATAAAGAGTTAATCACTATAGCTGCCAAAGAGAGTGGCTTTAATGCACAATTCTTTGAAAAAATGGACGAGAAAAAAAAAATCGGTCTATTTGGTGGTTTCTTTGGGTTATGGTCAGGCTCTATGGCAGACGAATATTGTAATTATTCATTAAGCAACGAAAGTCTTTTCCTGATTCAGAGTGAAGTCATCCTCAAATTAGCCTCTGAGCGTCCGGCTATTTTCGTAGGCAGATGTGCCGATTATATCTTACGCGATAATCCACAGTGTTTCAACGTTTTTATCACTTCCAATCAAGAAGATCGCATTCAAAGAGTGATGGAAAGAGAAAAACTTCCGCGCAAAAAGATCATCTCCTTAATAGAGAAAACAGACCGTAATAGAGCTAAATATTACAACTATTTTACGGACAAAACATGGGGATATGCCCAATCATATCACCTGTGTATTAACTCCTCTTTATTAGGAATTGAACAAACAATTCAACTAATCAAACAGATGACTTGTTGATTTTTCGATACTCAAAGCTATCATTTTGTAATTGCCATCTCTCTTAAACCAAGTCATTTGACGTTTGGCATAACGACGGGTGTGCGTTTTAATATCTGTAATTGCCTGCTCTAAAGTTAGTTTGTGATCTATAAAATCAAAAAGCTCTTTATAGCCAACCGTATTGAGGGCATTAAACTGTCGAAAGGAATAGAGCGCAGTAGCTTCTTCAAGCAGACCCTGTTCAAGCATGATGTCTGTACGGAGATTAATTCTATCGTTTAACTCTTGACGAGGTCTGGTAAGGCAATATTTACAAATATCGAAAGTATGGTTTCTTGTAGAGGCAGTTAACTGCTCAGAGTAAGGTTTTCCGGTTTGTAAAGAGACTTCCAAAGCTCTCATCAGTCTTTTATAATTAGAGATATCTGTCGTTTCATAGAATTTAGGATCCACTAATTTTAACTGATGACGTAATGATTCTATTCCTTCTGTTTCATAGAGTTTTATGAGATTATTTCTGATTTCAAGATCAGGGTCAGGCAGTTCATCAATACCATTACATACGGCATCAATAAACAGCCCGCTACCACCCGTCAGGATAACTACAGGCGACTGATCAAACAGTTTTGGCAATAGTTCTAAGACCTCTTCTTGATATCGATAAACACTATAATAATCAGTGATTGAAATATTCCCAATAAAATAGTGCTTAGCACGAGCTAATTCGTCCATGGAAGGTTTAGCGGTACCGATAGACATCTCTTTATAGAACTGTCGGGAATCGGCAGAAATAATAGGAATATTATATTGTTCAGCGCATTGTATGGTTATATCAGTTTTTCCAACTGCCGTAGGACCTGTAATGACGCACAACAGGGGTCTATGATGGTCAAAAGCATTTTCAATTTCCGGAATAGGAAAGAGGTTCATTGTGGCTTAAATGTCGATGTCAAAATCCTCTATACTCTCTAAATCGAGTGTATCCTCATCATTATAACCATCATCAAATTCGCCTTCCCAATGATCATCGGGATGAAAATCCGTATCGGTAGCAACAGGGTGAAAATGAAGGCCTTTTGCGGGCAGTTCTTTAGCTTTATAACTACAACGAGGATATTCAACGCCCTCTTTAGCAGGTTCAATTTTCATTAATTCAATATAGAAAACCTTAGGTTCGAGGAAATCATACTCATAAATCATTTTTTGATGGGGATCGGTAATGCATTCTTTCAGGAGGGCATCTGCCATCATCGTCTTAGGAAGGTTCGATTTGGTAGCATATTCGTCATCTTCTGCGTAATCAGGAACCTCTTCTTTTTCTCCATCTGCCATATCTATTAGGGTAATCTCTTTTTGTTTGTTCCATTTAGTATCACAAACAAAAAAAGAGGCTAATTCATGATTTTTAAGTCCAATAGAAGAGTAAAGGATCTCATGAAACGAAAAGAAATTGTCATTAGAGAGGATTTCAATATCTCTAACGAAATCTTCTACCTCATCAAAATCGAC
>JAITTF010000126.1 GCA_031287215.1 Bacteroidales bacterium | reverse complement strand
CCGGAATTTATCATTTTGCAGATATTTATAGCCATCTATAATGCTATGATTTTAGATTATCTATTACGACAAAAATCGGACAATAATTTTGCCTTTTCGTCTTTTAAAGCATATACAGGTGTGGTAGGTTCATAAGAAAAAGGAATGTATTCACAGACTTGTGCTAATACAAACGACCCTTTATCCGAAGCCATGACACTAACAAGTTTATTGGAAGGATTTTCTTGAATTACACCTTTTAAAGAGTTATAGTTTTGTTCTCCAAGAAAATGAATAATGTTAAAGAGGTGGAATTTGGTATCTGGTAACAATTATCTGCAAGGTTTCCAATTTGAAAGACAAATTCGTCATAGTTTTTAGCCGGAATAGTTACTTCATCAGTCAATTTAAAAGCAAATGAAAAAGTAGAATCAACCTCGCATTCGTGTATAGTCGAAGAAAAACTTGCACTACTCCAGCACAATAGTACCATTAAAGCCAACAATATTTTCTTTTTCATATTTTATTGATTGCTTTGCAAGGGTACAATTTTTTTTTACTTTTTTGTAATTTTAAGAAACAAAAAACTTGTAATTTTGCAGATGTATTATTGTAATGTAAACTGTCAATATTTTGTGTATGAAAAATAGATCCGTATTTAGCATTTTTGTCATTGGTTCTCTCTTTTTTGTTCTGGGATTTGTTACTTGGCTCAATTCAATTTTAATTCCTTTTTTAAAATTGAGTTGTGAGTTGACCGACTTCCAGTCTTCATTTGTAACTTTCGCTTTTTATATTTCCTATTTCGTAACGGCTATTCCATCTTCTTATTTATTAAAAAAAGTTGGGTTCAATAGAGGAATGTCTTTAGGATTGATTATCATGGCAATAGGTGCACTATTGTTTGTTCCTGCCGCAATGTCAAGAAGTTATATGATATTTTTAGTGGGACTTTTTACTACTGGAATAGGATTATCGATACTGCAAACTGCCGTAAATCCGTATGCTACCGTAATAGGACCGATAGAATCTGCAGCCAGACGTATTAGCATTATGGGGATTTGCAATAAAGTAGCAGGTATGATAGGTATTTTTCTCTTGTCATCGTTACTATTTTCAGATGCCTCAAATATGACCGAGCAGATTGCGGCTGTTACTAATCTTGCGGATAAAGAATTAGCATTACAAGCACTCTCTCACCGAGTCATAACTCCTTATTTAATCATGGCAGCAATTCTCATTGGATTAGTTATGGTGATTAAGGCAGCCAAATTACCGGAAATTGATGAAGAAATGGAAGATAATAATTCCACTGATGCCGACAAATCTATTCGTAAATATTCTTATTTGTGGTTTGGTATTGTTGCTATTTTCTTTTATGTAGGTGCTGAGGTCATTGCGATTGATTATTTAGTTCGTTTTGGAGATTTTATGGGACTACATTCCGTTTCTAAAACCTTACCAATTTACGCATTAATAGCGTTAGTAGTAGGATATTTAGTGGGTATTATTGCGGTACCTCGTTTTGTTTCACAACGAAGAGCTTTGATCATGCAGTTATTATTATCTATGATTTTGGTTTGTGTAGCTCTTTTTGGAAAAGGAATAATTGCTGTTTGCGGTGTTATCGGATTGAGTTTTACACATGCTATTATGTGGCCGGCAATCTGGCCTTTATCTATTCACGATTTAGGAAAACATACCAAATTGGGTGCTGCATTGTTGATTATGGCTATCTCAGGAGGTGCTGTTATTCCGTTGATTTATGGTAAAATTTCAGACATTTTCAATCCTCAGAGTGGAATAGCGATTCTCTTTATTGGATATCTATATCTGATGTTTTTTGCTTGTATTGGATATAAATTGCAGAAAAAATGACTTTTTTACTCATCAATATAACAAAGAACAACCGTCCTATTAAAAAAAACGAATAATAGCTCTTTTACATCCTCTCCGGAACTCCAATCCCTAGTAATTGCATGGCGTTTTTGATGACTGTGGCTACAAATTGGGATAACTGTAATCTGAAATTTTTCTTCTGTAGCTCTGTCTCTTTCATGATCGGACTCTCCTGATAAAACCGATTAAACTCTTTGGCTAAGTCAAAGATGTAATTAGCAATGAGTGCAGGACTGTAATTTTCCCCCGCATTAAGCACTGTTTGAGGGTAATCATACAACATCTTGATTAGCTCTTTCTCATTCTGTTCCGGAATAAAAGAATCAGATACACTGACCGATAAATCTATCTGCTCGGCATCTGCTTTTCGCAATAATGAGCGGATTCGAGCATGCGTATATTGGATAAAAGGGGCTGTATTTCCATTCAAATCTATGGATTCTTCAGGGTTAAACATCATGTTTTTCTTAGGATCTACTTTTAAAATAAAGTATTTAAGAGCACCCAGACCAATCATTTCATTCAGCTTTTTAGCCTCTTCACCTTCAAAATCTGTTTTACCAAGCTGTTCGGTACTCTGTTTTGCCTGCACAAACATCTCTTCCATCAAATCATCGGCATCCACTACGGTACCTTCCCTGGATTTCATCTTGCCTGAGGGTAATTCTACCATGCCATAAGAGAGGTGAAAAATAGCTTTTCCTGCCTCTAACTTAAGTTTGTACTCTAATATGAATTTAAGTACATTAAAATGATAAATCTGCTCATTTCCTACGACATAAACCATTTTTTCAGGCAAAAACTCCTGATACCTTGCCTCTGCCGTACCCATATCCTGTGTGATATAGACGGAAGTGCCATCACCACGCAATAACAATTTTTCATCCATGCCCTCATCGGTAAGGTCTGCCCAAATAGAATGATCTTTTTTTTGATAAAAAACGCCGGCTTTCAAACCCTTTTCTACTAATTGTTTCCCAAAAAGATAAACCTCCGACTCGTGATAGATCTTGTCAAATGAGATGCCCATCCTCTGATAAGTCTCTTCAAAACCGTCATAAACCCAACGATTCATCATTACCCACAAAGCACGCACCGCCTCATCATTTTGTTCCCATTTACGAAGCATCTCCTGCACATCCAACATAATAGGTGCTTTTTTAGCTGCCTCCTCTTCAGTCATCCCTGATGCGATAAGGTTTTTTATATCCGCTTTATAATGTTGGTCAAAAAGCACATAGTACTTACCTACCAGATGGTCTCCCTTTAATCCGGAAGTTTCAGGTGTCTCCCCATTTCCAAACCGTTGCCATGCCAACATGGACTTGCAAATATGAATACCTCTATCATTGACCAAATTAACCTTAATCACACGTTTTCCACATGCTTCCTCTATCGCAGCAATGGAGGATCCTAAAACATTATTTCTAATATGTCCCAAATGTAAAGGCTTGTTGGTATTAGGAGAAGAAAATTCTATCAAAAAGGGACTAGACTCTTTTTTAGAGGTAATACCGAAATGGATATTGTTTTTTTCTTGAGTGAAAAAATGTAGCCAATAATGGTCATGAAGTAAAAGATTAAGAAATCCTTTGACTATGTTGTAAGATTTTATTTCAGATATTTTTTCTAATAATTGATCTCCAATTTCCTGTGCTACTATTTCCGGAGATTTTTTTGCCGGTTTAGCATATTGAAAAATGACGATCGTAAAATCGCCTTCAAACTCTTTTCTTGTTTTTTGTAAAATAGATTTATCACACGCTATTTCAACGGCATAAAGCTCTTTTAAAGTCTGTTGTAATGCTATAATAATTTTTTCTTCTATCATCATTTATATCTGTTATCGTTCAATAAAACTCTCAAAAACCTTATCAATAGAGTCAACCCTCAACCGATTTTTAATGTCGGTAGGTGAACCTATAATTTTAATCTGTCCGTTGGACATCATCGAAATGCATCCACAATATTCAGCTTCATCCATATAATGGGTAGTAACAAAAATAGTAATGCCTTTGGAAGCAGTTTTGTATATTAAATTCCAAAACTCACGCCTCACCAACGGGTCAACACCGCTCGTAGGTTCATCTAAAAAAACTACCTTCGGACGATGTAGCAAGGCAGTAGCAAAGGCTACTTTCTGTTTCCAACCTAAGGGAAGTGAACCTACCATCTGATTGCCTTTGTCGTCTAACCCTAATTCCAATAAACTTTGTTTAATACGTTCTTGAAGCAATTTTCGCGGAATATCATAGATAGTGCCATAAAGTTGCATATTTTCATTGATAGACAGGTCATTATAGAGCGAGAATTTCTGGCTCATATAGCCAATGTTTTTCTTAATTAGATGTCTTTGTGTATCAAGATTATAGCCAGCTACCATTGCAAAACCGGAAGTAGGTATCAGCAGGGCGCACATCATGCGCATGGCAGTAGTTTTGCCTGCACCATTAGCTCCTAAAAAACCGAATATCTCTCCAGCCTCGACTTGGAAAGAGATATTGTCAACTGCCGTAAAATCTCCGAATTTTTTCGTTAGATTTTCTACTTCAATACTATACATTTATAAGTTCTATTTTTTTTATTGAAAATTAATCTGCAAAGATAAACATTTTTCATAAATCTT
This sequence comes from Bacteroidales bacterium, assembly GCA_031287215.1. GTDB lineage: Bacteria > Bacteroidota > Bacteroidia > Bacteroidales > WCHB1-69 > JAGVVH01. Next base: position 212 of record JAITTF010000126.1, on the reverse strand, counting down.
GATAAGAGGTAAATCTTAAAATTACAGTTTAATCTAATTGGAAAATTTTATGTACATTTGTCTCATATTTAGCATCAAGTTTAACCAACAGATTATCACATCATATTTACAGATTTTGTTGAAAAAAAAGAGGAATAACACCGTAAAAAAAAAGAAACTTATTTTAGGAATCGTGATTGGCATTATAGTCCTATTAGGAGTTTTTTTTATAT
>JAITTF010000113.1 GCA_031287215.1 Bacteroidales bacterium | reverse complement strand
ATTTCTTCTTCAAGCTGCTCTTTTGTTTTCGCCATGGAAAAATAATCTCATAATGTAAAGAAGTCATTTAACGTTGTAACGGCTGTTTCTGCCGTGGGACTTTCCATTGAGCCAATCATCTTATTCAGATAGTATATTTGCGTAATATCATAAAGCATAGGGTTTTCGGGCGGTTTATTCGCATTTTTAAACTCGACTTTTCCATAAACAATGTTTTCAACGGTGGCGTTAAAGAATTTTTCCGCAAAATTGAGCGCACAAAAAAGTATCATGAGGAGCGGTTTTATTCCATAGGTAATATCAGCGATAATCTGGGCATGTTTTTCATTCTTAATGGTATCAATCAGCTTGCTCAAAAGCTCATCATATACATCGGAATTCAAATCAAAGGGAACTTCCACAGATTCGTAAGCGATATTTGCCCCAATATCCTTGTTGATGGTGTTCAACTCTTTCTTGAATTCTTCAATATTTGTAGTACTCATCCCTGCTCCGCCCTTAGTTGCAAGCAGGACAACCTTCGCCTTTTCATTTTTTTCAAGCGTTTTTGCGATCACCGCGTTTATCGGATATACGACAGGTTTATCGTATTCGATAAAGGAATTGCCATTAACCGGATAGACAAATGGGTAAAGGGGGACTTTCATTGGGATTGTGCTTATTATCAGTTTCAAAGTTTGCTCCCTGCTAAATATATTGCATTTGACAAGAGAATACAACCTCTTTTCACAAGCAATTCACTTTATATAGGATACATAACAGCAGAACTTAACAGTTTCTTTACAAAATTTGTCTCAACGCGTCCCAGCCCTTTTACGAGGTCGCGGGACATGGGCAGGGTACAAAAGATGATTTTCACAGTACTTCTTTTCGATAAGGCGCGAAGTCAAATTTAGCTGGACCATCCCTATCTATAAAAGGCTGATTTACATAAATTTTTATATTTGCCTTTGACCCTTCCATACGAAATATTTTTTCAGGTTCTTTTATTGTACCGGAAGAGATGAAAAAAATATATAGTTCTTGTTTTATACCATAATTTAACAATATATAATAATCAGAGTTAAATTTTGTATTTTCGATCTGAAGCCACCATCCTTCTTTCGCATTAGTTTCACCTATATTTTTGCATGTAAAATTATTGTCGTTAAGATCATTGTACCGACCTGTTTGTTTTAGTATTTTTAGGGCAGCTGTTCTTAATTCTGAACCAGTCAATGCGGCTAAAACGGCAGAGGGTGTAGGTTTAATGGCGAAAGCTGGATGTTTTTTGTATTCATTTTCGATAAAAACCGATACTGGTTGCCATAGGTCTATATTAGTCCCACTCCATTCAAATACTTTTCCGTGATTCTTTTGACCAAAATTTATCATTTGATCAAAATTACCTTTAAATTTTTTTATTGACTTACATCTCTGCTCTAAATCTGAATAAGAAACAGAACCATTTGCATCTTTCAACTGCATAAAATTTATTAAAACTGTGCTGTTAATTTGATTTGGGCTATTAAACCAGTTAGGTATTCTTTGGTGAATTTTATTAATTTCCACTGTATCTCTTGCAGTAGTAGGAATAGACAAGGGGCTTTTTTTAGGTGGTTGTATAAAATTATTATCTGTATAGATTTCTTCTACTTCTGGTATGATTGGTTCATCAGAAAAAAAGTTTATTGTTTTTGCAGTGTCTTTACACATAATTTGTAAAGGTCATAATCTATGGAAACTTTGTTATGTTCAATTTCATTTCGTATTGATTTAACAAGTTGTATGCAACTAAATAAAATTGCCGAAACGGTTCCATTGGGGTTTTTATCACTTCTCCGCTCTGAATAAATGAAGTCATAACCGTCTTTATAGCAAGTAGAAACATTAGCCATAACCTTGTCTAAAATATCTTTATATTCTTTTATTTTTTGCTCTTTCGTTTGAGTTCCATGGTTATAATGGATTTCTAGAATCTTATTATAGTATGTTCTTGCAAGACCAACTGTTAGAATTTTCATTAAAAACCTCCTTTTACCCAATTTAGCAACACTGTGTGCGCAACAAGAAAATATCCGTGTATTTTTTCGACAATCTCTTTATTAGTCATAACCAATAACTCCCTTGCTTTTACCCGAACAAGCCTTGTTTTTTATACAACGCATAATTTTCATTATCAAAACAAACGAAGCGCACTAGTTTAATGTTCTTTACCGAATCATTTTCTTTTACTTTTTTAAAATAATTGCAAACAATTTGCACAGCTTTATCTTTTGGAAATCCATAAATTCCGGTACTTATATTGGGGAATGCTATACTTTCCAATTTGTATTCCACTGCTAAAGCGATACAATTTTCATAACAATTCTCAAGTAATTTTTCTTCATTTTTTCCCCCGCCATTCCAAACAGGACCAACAGTGTGAATAATATATTTTGCGGGTAATTTACATCCCATTGTAATAACAGCTTTGCCTGTAGCACAGGTGCCGATTTTACCAATAATTTTTTGACATTCCTGTAATAATTGCGGTCCGGCTGCTTTGTGTATTGCACCGTCAACTCCGCCGCCACCCATCAATGAAGAATTTGCCGCATTTACAATCGCGTCTACGGTTTCTTTAGTAATATCACCAATAATCAATTCTAATTTCATATATAAACCCTATTACACCCGCCCTCTTCCCGTCAACTTGAGCAAAAAAGCCAACCCCTCACAATTCTGCTTCGCCATTTTCTGTTAAGATTTTATTTAACAACGAATTTGAAAAGTGCCTATCGTTTTCTTTGAGTTTTATAAACAATGGTCTAAATAATTCAAGTACGCCTACTGTTTTTGCTTTTATAAGAACAGCCAGTGTTCCGGCACAAGTTATATCGTTAGTTTCTGCAACAAGTCTTGCATCTTTATCGTCAATTAAAAGGTAATCTGCCCCAAGTTCTTGGTATAAGGTTATTGCCTCGGATTCACCGAGGTCAACTAATTTCATAAATTTATTTTCTGTTGTTATTTCTCTAATTCTGTTTTTGTATAATGAAATATTATTGTCCCCAAATTTGTCGATATGGCGCAATAATTCTTCCCATACAGCTTTTGGTATATAGATTTCTCCATATAATTTATCCAACAGACCAAGTTTATCTATCGTTGCCAATGAGATTAAAGCGCCGGTATCTGCTACAACTATCATGCTATCGCCAGTTT
>JAITTF010000101.1 GCA_031287215.1 Bacteroidales bacterium | reverse complement strand
CAGAAAATATTGAATGTTTTGCGTGATTTTTTCAAGGTTTTCGTTGATATATGAAACATTGATTTCTTCGTTGGCATCAAGCACTTGCTCGAAAAATTGCAAAAACAAATCGTCAATTTAGAGATTGTTCCCGTTTTGCCGAATCACCTCGCGGTCTAATAGATATTTTATCCTGTTGTCGTTGCTTTCAACTATATCAAGGGCGTATTCGTACGTATAATTGACAGATTTTCTTTTTTTGAACATTTCCGACAGCAAATTTTCCTCTTTTTTCAAAGCGGAAAACAACTCTTTTATGTTGGAAAATGTGTTCATCTTTTCTTCGGGTTTAACTTTTTATTTTATTAATTCTGCATTAAAATATTTTATCCACTCGCGATAAGTATCTTGCGCCGAAAGGCAAGTATCCATCAAATAACCACGAACATTCTCAAATTCCCGCAGTCCGCGATAATAAAACTGCTTGTGATTATTGTCAATAATGAACGGAATAACGTTGTTTCGCAAACATTCGCGGAACATCAGCAAGCGACCAACCCTGCCATTTCCGTCTTGAAAGGGGTGTATCTTCTCAAAATGGTAATGATATTCTACGATATTTTCCAAAGAAATAGGGGATTGCGGGTCAAGCCCGCAATGACGGTTACACGAGTTGTACCAATCATTGAGTTTGTTTATCTCACTTTCCACATTTTGCGGTAACGTGGTTTCAATTCCGCCTACTTCGTTGGCAAGTTTCTTCCAATCGCCAACGGCAAACCATTCCTTTTGTGCATCGGAAGTACCCGTTTTCAGTATCCTGTGAAATGCTTTGATAATGTTGTTTGAAAGCGGATTTTCAACAGTGTCAAGTAAATAATCGAAAGCCACAAAGTGGTTGGAGGTTTCAATAATATCATCAACAGGCACAGCCTCCTCGTCTTTGAACCCAATCGTGCGTGTTTCAAAAATGTAGCGTGTTTGTTCTTCGGTAAGCCGACTACCTTCCATACGGTTTGAATTGTAAGCAAGATTTACCTGCGTTTTGTGATACAAACCGCCTTTGCGCTTTGCCTGCTTTTCTTCCAAAAGATATGCTGTTAATTTATTCATATATTTTTCTTTATCCCAAGTTGTTTTGAACATTTTTTTAATTGTACAAAGATACAACTATTATCGTTTTTATACCAGAGAAAATGCGAGTTTTTATGCGACTGTTGCAGGGCATAATTTGTGAAAAAATCCTGCATCAATTCTACGGTTTGCGGTGAGGGCATAGTATTTTATTCTAATTTATCATTGTTCTGCAACAGCCAATCAACCACATTCATTTTTCGTAATTTCTATGTTTTGTTAGCAAACTGTCTTTTGCTTCCTGCAATGTAAGCGTGTTGATTAAAATAATCTCATTGGGAATGGTTTGTGCAACACCCTTTAATTCTGCTAATTTTTTGTTTGCCAAATTCAACTGCCGAAGAACCGCTTTTGTCTCCATATCTATTGCTAATGGCAATTTGGGTATTTTATAACTCATATCTTTTTTGATTTCAATTTTCTTGTTTGTAATAAATCTTGTAAAATTTGCCTTTTTCGTCGCTGCCATAGTCTATTATTTATGCAAACTTCATTTATTTCCTTTTATTTATGATTATATTTAATTCTCCCTCCACCTGTTTAGGATAATTAGAAATCAATAACTTATATGCTATTTTGAAATTATTTTTACCAACTGCCCAAATTGGTTCAAGCATAAAATTCAAATTATGTTTTAAAGAATCGGAGTATTTGTATCGCACTTCTGTGCTGTTATCATCCAATGTATTTATTTCGCAACATTTGACAGTATTCTTTACTATTGATTTATCAACAACTCGCATATACTCTTTGGGCGGTGGATTATATAAAAAATTCAAATTTAATCCTAATGTGCCAAAATCAGCAGCATGTTTAGGCTTATATGGAGGTTTGGGTTTCTCATATCTTGGAAAATTCATATACAACAAAATCTTTACCGTATTAGGGAATGTTAAAAAAACATCAATATCATTTGCAGGGGCTGTACCATTGTTTGATATTTTAAAGTTTAACTGAACAGTATTTGATAAAATCTTGTCCAATTTATATTTATCTCTATACAATTTTTCGTATGCTGAATAAAATTCTTCTAATTCTTGATTATATTTTTCTTTTTGTTCAGGAGTTGGTTGATTTATTTCCCATAAAGTGTTAATCTTTCTTTGATTAGCCATTAATTGTTCCAATACGGCAGAGGTATTATAATATGGATTACTTTCTATCTCGTTTTCTGCAACAAAAGGGGTATATGCTTTTTTAATAGGTTTTAATTCTATTGCACAATATTCATCTTCCGTCAGAGAGATAGGCTTGATTTCATATTTTTTGAATTTTTCTCCATCTTCAAAAGTTAGTCTAACATCGGGAAGATTGTTTTTTAATTCTGCATTTTCTTTCTGTAGTTTTTTTAATTCTTTATCTTCTTGGCTTTCTTCCTCTGGTAACAAATATTTATCATCCAATTGAATAACCGATATTCCTAATTGTCTTGCCCTCATTCTTGGTCCCGTATCGTATGAAACGAATACAATATCTTCCAATCCGTTTAATTCCCCAAATTCAAGAATAGCAGATAACAAAGCATGGTCTTGTTGATTTTTTGATAAATTATATTGATTAAAAGTAGCCTCTTTCGGAATAGGAAGGCAAGTGATCATAATGCTATTAGCATTGGTTTGTTCTCGTTCTATTTTTGGCAAGACATTTTTAACTCTCCCTGCTATTTTCTTGTTTGGATTGGTTTTGTGTTTATCCAATTCGTCCAATACAATTGGAGCAACAACAAGTCTATAATCATCTTCAACAATATCTCGCCATGGAATTTGCTCGTAAGATTGAAAATGAATAAAAATGTTAGTATCAAGGAATATGTATTTCATGATTTACAAAACTTATATTTAAAATTTTTTATTAATATTCCCTTCTATCTCCTTTTCCACCATCCCCTTCGCCTCATCCGGCAACCTTTCCGATTCCCCGCGAAATATAAAACCTTTTTCAATTAACTCGGAGTTTTTCATTTTTCCTTGTTTTTCAATGCTTTATTTTCTTCGCTTTTTATCCTGCGTTCTACTTTTTTTACATCTTCGGCCGCGGGCAAATTTTCAGGAACGATACCTCTTTCGAGCAACATTTTTCTAACTGCCGAATTATTATCCACGTGTTCTTTTTCTATCGGAGTCTGTCCTTTCAAATCCTTCGATTGTACATTTATTGATGTCATTTCGGCGGCTAAATCTTTTGCTTTTATACTAATCGTTGGCAGAAAATCGGCAACGGGACGATTTTCCGGCACACCGATACGCCGTTTCAACATATTAGTGTCGAGCCGGAACAAGGCTTTATCTCCTTTGGAGCGTATGATGGCAAAACCTTGGTTGTCAATGCCTCTTTCGTACAAAACACCGGATAGTACTTTTTCTGTTTCGGCTAATTTGACTCGCGCTTTTACTCGCTCATAGTCCAATATACGCTGTTCAATGATTTCTGCCCGTCTTGTCTGCACGGCAAAATAATTCTGTGCAAAAGCAATTTGTTCCTTTTTGCTATCGCCGTTTTGTGCAATCAGATAGCAGGCATAACGGGTAAGAAGTATGTCATCTACCGCTTTTTCAGCACCAGAGCCTATCTGAACCATTTTGCTGACGTCAGCAAAATGGTAAGGGATACTTTCGCCGGCATTTTTGCAGGCATCTTTTGCCTTTTCAATGATATTCTCAAAGTTACGCCACTGCGTATAGCCCAATAAACCTTGCAATTCGCGTGCGCTCCAACATTCCACGCCTTCGTATTCCGAAGATACTTGTTCAAACTTTTCAAATAATGCTTTTATTTCTGTTGATTTCATATTGATATGGTTTTTAGTTATTTTCTTTTTGGATTTTACCCGCCGGCGCAGCTTCCCAAGTTTGCAAACCCATATTTTGTTTTTCGGCGTCGGCGCGTTCCACAATTAACTCGGCTGTCGTGTGGCGGTGAATAGCCCAATGCAACTTATTCTTCACTTTTTTGTAAAACAGTTCGGTGGTTTTAGCCGTTGGGTCGTAGTCAAGCGCGGTGGAATAAATGTCGGTTATTTTCTGGTAAAAACGGCGCTCCGACAGGCGAATTTCGCGAATAACTTCGAGCTGTTTTTCAAAATAATCGTCCGTAAGCGCCGTTCCGCCTTTTTTGAGCCGTTCCACATCCATCGTCCAGCCCTGAATGGTGTATTCTTTTACAATCGTGTTTGCCCATTTGCGAAACTGCACCGCTCGCTCGTTGTTTACCTTGAAGCCGACTGCAATAATCATTTGAAGATTGTAATGTTCCAATTCGCGTTCTACCTGCCTGTT
>JAITTF010000031.1 GCA_031287215.1 Bacteroidales bacterium | reverse complement strand
GTGCAAAGATAAAAAAAAAAACGGTACGATTTCGGGGATATTTGATTCGTATTACTCATAAAAAAAAACTCTATATTTGCATTCTCTTTTATTCACTCTTTTCCTATCTATTCAAACTCTTTTTTTTTATGAAATAATTTCATGAATTATTTGCAATACAATTATTTAGAAGAATTAATCAAAGCATGAATCACAGATTATTAATTTTCATTTTTTTAAGTTACTCTTCGTTTCTATTGGGACAAATACCTTCAGGATACTACAATGCGGCAGTAGGCAAGCAAGGTCATCAATTGCACGAAGCACTTGCGAACATCATCAGCGGACACACTGTTATCTCGTATGACCAAGTCTGGACAAGTTACGGTACTACTGATATAAAAGAGGACAATATTATCTGGGATATTTATAGTGATAATCCTTCTGACACTGCAGCGTATATATACGTATTTCAGATTGATCAATGTGGTATCGGCGGAACAAGTCATGAGGGAATCTGTTACACAAGAGAGCACTCTTTTTGTCAAAGTTGGTTTGGCAGTACACATGAAGCTCCTTACACCGATCTATTTCACCTTTACCCTACTGACGGTTATATCAACTCACGAAGAAATAATAATCCTTATGGATTTGTCAATTCGCCAAGCAGAATTTTTACAAATGGATCGAAATTAGGACCTAATAATACTGACAATGCCCCTTCAGGTACTGCTTACGAGCCTATTGATGAGTTTAAGGGCGATATAGCGCGTTCATTTTTCTACATGGCTACCCGTTATCTTTTTGAAGATGCCAATTTTTCCGCAACTCATCCGATGACTTTGAAGTCTCAACTTCGTCCATGGGCATTAGATATGATGCTGATGTGGCATATTATGGACCCTGTGAGTGAGAAAGAGATAGCTCGCAATGAAGCTATTTATGCTATTCAACATAATAGAAATCCGTTTATTGATTATCCTGACTTAGTAGGTCATATTTGGGGAAATGATTCCATTTTTTCATTTTCCCTTATAGATACCATGCACATAATAAAACCTTATATTACTTCGCTTAGCATTCCGAATGAAATGCAACTGAAAATTTCATTTTCAATGTCATTGCAATCCAATTCTGTAGCACCACTACAAAATTATCATATTGATGGCGGTAATCATGTTATTGCTGCTCAACTTGACCAAGATACAATTTTACTCAACTTAGAGCGTGCGCTCATAGAAGGAAAACGATATCATCTTATTGTAAAAAACATACAGGGAGAAAATCTACATTTTATGAAGGATACTTCTCTCATCTTTACTTATGGTTTTCCTACCGATAGGGTAGTTTTGTGTGCATGGACATTTGATTCTTTATCAAGTAAACCTAATGTTCCAACTCAAATTCCTTCTAATTTTTACCTCAATGAGCATATCGGGACTCTCTATATGAATGGTGATTACGGTTCATCTAATTTTAATGTCAATACCCAATTAGACGCTTATGACGGCACTATTTTGGGTGATCCTCGCCCTTTAACTCCTTTTAAAGGGCGGTCTTTAGCATTACAGAGCTACAGTGCTAATGGTCAAGCTATCGTTTTTCATTTTAGTACTTCCGGTTACCAAAAAATAATGCTCACTTTAGCTTGTAGAAAGACTGCTACCGGTTTTAATCACCATATATGGGAATGGAGTACCGATGGCGAAATATACGAGCAGATAGAATTAGCACAAACTGTTCCTGTGGAAACAGGAGAATTTAAATTAAAAAATATTGATTTTAAAGATTTAGAACAGCTCGGAGATCAAGAGCATGTATTTTTAAAAATGATTGTTGACAGTGCCAGTGGCAATACTGGAAATAATCGTTTTGACAACATTGTAGTACATGGTAACCTCATTTCATCCTATGTTAAGCAACCTATTCCTTTAAAATATTTAGTTTTGGTGTATCCTAATCCTGCGCATGAGCATATTACTATTGAACTTTCTGATTTAAAATGGAATGGAGAAAATGCAGTGTTTATGTTATATGATATTCAGGGCAGGATGGTTCTCTCTTCTTCGATAAAAGATAAAAAACAAATCTCTCTTGTCGGAATAAAAGCAGGATTTTATTTTTATACCGTAAAAATTGGAAATTGGAGGATGCCCGGAAAAATTGTAATAGTAGAATAGCTACTGTCAAATTTTATTCCATCAAACAGACCCTCTTCACCCGCATGGAGATGGTCGTGAGCAGTTCGTAAGGGATCGTACCGATGGCTTGGGCAGCTTGTTGAAGGTCGGCACTACTGCCATAAATAACGACCTCCTCCCCTAATGCTATTTCTAAATCGGTAACATCAATAGTAGTCATATCCATGGAGATGCGTCCTACTACCGGCACTTGTTGTCCTTTGATGGTAACCTTACCAATGCCGTTGCTAAACAATCGTGAATATCCATCTGCATATCCAATAGGAATAATAGCTATTACACTGTCGCGTTCAGCACAAAAAGTCTTATTATAACCGACATACTCGCCTTTTTTAACCTTTTTTAGCTGTGTAATATAGGTTTTTAAAGTAATTGGATTTTCTAAATAGGGTCTGACTTCCTCTATATGAGTTAATCCGTAGAGTCCTAACCCTAATCTGACCATATCATACTGAGCCTGAGAATAATTGACAATACCGGTAGAATTGAGCAGATGACGAATAATAGGATATGGAAACGCTGTCCTTACTTTTGAGGACATCGTTTCAAAATTAGCGATCTGTTGGAGTGTAAACTCTTGTTCGCAAACATCTTCAGACGCAGCAAGATGCGAAAACAGGGAAGCAATTTTTAGTTTTTTACTCTTTTTTATGATGTTGATCAATTCATCAAGTTCTTCAGGATCAAACCCTAACCGGTGCATGCCGGTATCTAGTTTAATATGAATATTAAAAGAATCAATTTCTGCATGTTGATTTAGAATATTATCTAATAGTCTGAGATAGTTGATGTTGAAAATCTCAGGTTCTAAAAGATATTGAATCATCACCTCAAAGCTATAGACTTCTGCGCCAAGCACGATAATCGGTTTGGTAATATTCCGTTTTCTAAGCATTACCCCTTCGTCCACATATGCAACTGCAAAATAATCAACATGATAATATGAAAGTTCTTCTATTAATCCCATATCTCCTAATCCGTAGCAGAGGGCTTTTACTACGGCAGTAATTTTAGTTTTCGGTTTTAATAAACTTCTAAAATAGTTTAGATTATGGATAATAGAAGGAAGATGTACCGTCAATACGGTTTGATGGGTTCGCAATTGTAATCTTTCAATAATTTGTTCAAAATGAAAATTTCTTGCTCCTTTGATGAGCATAGTCTCATTATAAAAATCAATTTGTGAAAGGGAATCTATAAATTTTTCTGTTTTTTCAAAAAAATAGGACTCTTTTACGTCAAAACAATCGGCGTGATGCGACAATTGTTGACCAATAGCAATGAATTTATGAATTCCAAAACTATGTAGTAATAAATTAAGATCCTTATAATCTGCATCTTGTAAAGCCTTTACTTGTTCAAAGTCGGAAATGATTAACGTTTTACCTTTTTTCTGATTTTGCGCATTAAGAAAATCCAACGCTATTTTCAGCGAGGTCATATCCAAACTGTATGTATCGTTGATGATCACAGAATCATTCAGAGCTTCAATAATTTCCATTCTATTATCAAGCGATTTGAGATTATAGAGTTGCTTTTGAATGGCAGTAGGGTTGATTTCCATAAAAAGCATAAATACAATACTATGGAGAGTATTTTCTATGGAAGTGGGGTCAGTAAAAGGAATAGTAAACGTATGGTCATTGATATCCAACGTAATGTGATCAACAAAGTTTTTTTTATGGGAGATACAATACGTAGCTTCAGCATCAGTACCCCAAGATATTTTTTGCTGATGTTGATATTTCTGTTTTTGTAAAAATCTATCAATTAATTGATGATCTTTACAATAGATAATCGTATTTACGTTTTTAAAAAGAATTAATTTTTCCTTTAATTTTTCCTCGAGAGAATTAAAGTCATGATTATGCGCTTCTCCAATTGTAGTTAAAATACCAATAGTAGGACGTATAATATCTTCTAAATGAGCCATTTCATGAGGTTTAGAGATACCGGCTTCAAAAATAGCGAGATTATTTTCCGGTTTAATTTGCAGCACAGAAACAGGGACTCCAATTTGAGAATTAAAACTATTTGGGCTTTTCACTACATTAAAAAAGGGGGTAGCCATTTGAGTAATCCACTCTTTGACGATCGTTTTTCCGTTACTTCCGGTAATACCTACCACAGGGAATGTAAATTGTTGTCGATAAAAAGCCGCTATTTGTTGCAGGGCAAAAACGCTATCTTTGACTTGTAAAAAATTGGTTTTACGATGTGATTCAAAATGGTTTAAGGGTTCAGTAACGATAAAATTCTCGACTCCTTTTTTTACTAATTCCTCAATAAACTTATGTCCATCATTGCGAGAGGTAACGATAGCAAAAAAAAGTGTTGCATGCGGAACAATCAATTTCCGACTATCAAAACAGAAATCATTAATCACACTTAAAGGATTGTGTATCAGAGAAGTTTCTGGAGAAACAATAGCTTTTATGATTGAGATATTAAACATCAGAAAGGGGTAGCCACTTTTTTATCCATATTATTAATTAAGATCTTCATTTTCTTACCATTCACGTAATCAGCGCAATAGACTAATTTCCCGGCAGGATTCCAATAGCTCCATTTTCCTTGTTTGACTCTATTTTTGTAATTTCCCTGAATTTGTTTTTTGCCATTTGGGTAAAACTCGGTAAAAGTGCCATCTGCCACATCATTAGTAAAATTTTGTTCTCTCATGATCGTGCCTCTGGCATCAAAGAAAGTCCATTTTCCTGTTTTTTTACCATTTTTATAATTTCCGATTTCGAATGGTTTTCCATTTTGAGCAAAATTGAACCATTTGCCCTCTTTATTACCATTTTGATATTTTCCTTTAGTGTGAGGATTGCCGTTGCTATACCAAGTCTGGCTCAATCCATGACGTTCATTATTGGTATAGAGCATTTTATAGTTCAATTTTTTATCATCAAAATAGCCCTTCCATAAGCCCGACATCATCCCTTGAGTAAAAAAGCCCTCGTCCTTCACGGTGCCATTTGGAAAATATTGCACCCAATATTCCTCTTCTTTATCATTCAAAAACTTACCTTCTCTTTGCAGTTGACCATTTTCGTACCATGCTTTCCAAAGACCGGTACGTTTTCCTGCTTCAAATTTTCCTTTTTTCCAGAGTTTACCATCATCATAATAATAGATCCATTCGCCCTCTTGAAGTCCTGCAACAAAATTACCTATGCTTCCTTTAGTGCCATTTTCATTATAAAAAATCCAAACACTATCTTGTTGATCATAGATAGATTTTCCTTCCATTTCGGGCAGTCCATCTTTAGTAAACCATTGTGCATAACCATGTAGAGCACCATTACTAAAGGTACCTTGAAAACGCAGTTGGTCATTATCAAAATACTCTTTAACAGCACCATTTACATTATCACTTAAATAATTCGCTTTTTTAAGCAGATGTCCATTAGCATGATAAAAAATCCATTCCCCATCACGTTTACCCTCTTTCAGTGCGCCCAATGATTCTATACTTCCAGAGGCAAACCAACTGGTAAACATCCCTTCAGGGGCAATAAATTCTTGCCATTTATTACCATTGTCATACCACACTTGCCAGCGACCTATTTTCTCTCCATTTTTATAATCTCCTTTCGTCCATATAGTTCCATTTTGGTGATAATACACCCACGTACCCTCTTCTTTCTCTTTAATTTTAATGCCTTGCGACATCAATTGCTTATTTTTCCAATAAGTTCGGATAGTATCCTGGGCATCTGTCGCAGTAATAAAAAACAGAGCAGTAATAATGATGAGGATTTTTTTCATTAAGATAAAAGGTTTTTTACGATTTCAGATATTTTTTTATTATCGGCTTTACCTGCTAATAATTTGGATGCTAAGCCCATTAGTTTACCCATATCTTTCACGCTTGCGATGCCATGTTCTGCTATTAATTGTTTAACAACGACCGTAATTTCTTCTTTTGACATCTGTTGAGGCAAATATTTAGAGATAATTTCAAGTTGATCTACTTCATCTTGATAGAGGTCAGTTCTTTCTTGCTGTTGGTACAGTTCGGCAGCATCTTTACGTTGTTTTACCAATCTCTGTAAAAGTTTAATTTCCGCATCTTCGGTAACTTCCTCAGCGGCACCTTTTTCAGTTTTCAGTAATAATAAAGCCGATTTCACAGCTCTCAATGCATCTAAACTTACTTTATCCTTAGCGAACATAGCCGCTTTAATGTCTTCATTGATTGTATTTTCCAAATTCATCATTTTGTTTTTAATGATTAGTGATTAATGATTATTTTTAACTCCTTTAAGTTTTAGTTTTTAGTTTTCAATTTACATCACAACAAAGAACCCTTTTGCATCATCGTAATCGACTGAGATATTGGTATTTTCAGGGAAGGATTGCAATAAGATTTCTTCAGCGAGCAGGTCTTCTATATTTTTCTGGATGGCTCTTTTTAGCGGTCGAGCGCCATAGTTGCTATCCCAACCAATCTCCACGAGGCGTTCTTTTGCCGGCAAAGTGAGTATTACGTTAAGCCCCATATCTCCCACTCTTTTAAGTGTTTGCCCTAATTCTATATCAATAATTTTCAAAATATCATCTTTTGAGAGGCTATTAAAATAGATAATATCATCAATACGATTGAGAAATTCGGGAGCAAAATTCTGTTTTAGTGCTTTTTCTAACACTCCTTGAGAAGTTTTAGACTTAGAAGATTCGGTAGCATTAGTACTAAATCCCACGCCTGTACCAAAATCTTTAAGTTCACGTGAACCGATATTGGAGGTCATGATGATGATCGTATTTCTAAAATCCACTTTTCTACCAATTCCATCGGTCAAAATCCCATCATCAAATACCTGTAAAAGAACATTATAAATATCGTGATGAGCTTTTTCAATTTCATCCAATAACACTATAGAATACGGTTTTCTGCGAATTTTCTCCGTTAATTGTCCCCCTTCTTCATAACCTACATAACCGGGAGGAGCTCCAATAAGTCTCGAAACGGTATGTTTTTCCATATATTCACTCATGTCAATTCTGATGATAGCGTCTTGAGAATCGAAGAGATAATCAGCGAGTATTTTTGCTAAATAGGTTTTTCCTACGCCGGTAGGACCCAAAAAAATAAAAGTACCGATAGGCTTATTAGGGTCTTTTAAGCCGGCTCTATTTCTACGTATTGCCTTGGAAATCTTAATGATAGCATCTTTTTGTCCGATTACTTTATCCTCCAATTCGGTAGCCATCTGCATCAGCTTCTCACCTTCATTTTTAGCGATTCTCTGCACCGGCACGCCGGTCATCATAGCCACTACTTCGGCGATATTATCTTCCGTAACTAAAATTCGCTCATTATTCGCACTATTTTCCCACTCTTTTCTAACGAGAGCCAATTTTTCTTCCGACTGTTTGATTTGGTCTCTATAATTAGCCGCTAAATTATATTGTTGTTCTTTAATAGCATCATTTTTAAGTTTTTGGAAATCTTCTATCTCTTTTTCCACCTCCAACATCTCCGTAGGGACATTAATATTCAAAATGTGTACTCTGGAACCTGCTTCATCTAAGGCATCAATAGCTTTATCCGGCAAGCAGCGATCTGTAATATAGCGATTGGTAAGAGCAACGCAGGCACGAATGGCTTCATCGGAATATTTTACCAAATGGAAATCTTCATATTTATCTTTAATATTATTCAAAATTTCGACTGTTTCTTCCGGCGAGGTAGGTTCCATCATAATTTTCTGGAATCTCCGTTCCAAGGCACCATCTTTTTCGATATATTGTCGGTATTCGTCCAAAGTAGTGGCACCAATGCACTGCATTTCGCCGCGAGCTAAAGCCGGTTTAAACATATTAGAGGCATCCAAGCTACCCGGAGCACTGCCTGCACCTACCATAGTATGCAACTCATCTATAAAAAGGATAATATCTCTATTTTTTTCTATTTCAGATAAAATGGATTTCATTCGTTCTTCAAATTGTCCGCGGTATTTAGTACCTGCCACTAAAGAGGCAATATCTAAAGCAATCACTCTTTTCTGGAGTAAAACGCGCGATACTTTGCCTTGAACGATGCGTAATGCTAGTCCTTCAGCGATGGCAGATTTGCCAACTCCCGGTTCGCCGATGAGTACAGGATTGTTCTTTTTTCTACGACTTAGAATTTGAGCTATGCGTTCCAATTCTTGTTCACGCCCTACAATAGGGTCCAATTTTCCTTCTGCCGCATATTTAGTCAAATCTTTACCGAAACTATCCAACATCGGTGTACTTTTCCCTTTTAAACTGCTTTTTGAAGAAGTGGTAAATTTTCTGTCATCATCATCATCTTCATCACCAAGAGAACTAGCTAAATCACCTTCTGAAGAGCGATTTTTAAGCTCTGACGAAAGAGAATCATAACTCATGCCCACTTTTTTAAGGATAATTTTCACGACATTATGACCTTCACTACGCCCCTCTTTTAAGACTGCCAATAAAAAATGCACCGCTTCCACCGATTTTTCTCTATATTCTTTAGAAATTAAGTATGAAAGACGTAATAAATTATCAGTCTGTATATTAAAACGTAAATCAACGACCTCTTCTTTAAAATCATTTTCTTCTAAGATGCTCTCTAATTGATTTTTAATGCTATTAATATCAATTTTATAAAGTTCAAGAATCTGTTTACATTCCGAATCTTTGGTATAATATAGCAATCCCAACATAATTTGCTCCACACCGATAGAGGGTGTTTTGTATTTTAAAGCAATCTTTTTAGCCTCTGATAAGGCAAAATTCATCTCTTCTTAATATTGTATTTCCATATAAAAAAAATTTCTGCAAAAATAGTAAAAATTCTTATCTTTGCAACCGAAAAAAAAATGAAATTAGCTACTATAAAAAATCGGTCCATCACTGCGATAAAGGCAGCCATACGTCCCGGATTAAAAACGGCGTGGTGGATGTCCAAAATAACGGTAGCTGTTTCATTGATAATGAACATTTTACAATATTTAGGCGCTATTGATGTCATTGCACAATGGCTCAACCCTGTATTTCATCTGTTCGGATTACCCGGAGAAGCCGCCTTAGTATTTATTTCGGGTTATTTTGTCAATATCTATTCGGCAGTTGCTGCGGCAGTTACGCTTAATATTGATGTTAGGTCAATTACCATCCTTGCTGTCATGTGCTTGTGTGCGCACAACATGATCGTAGAGACTGCTATTCAGAAAAAAACGGGATCTTCTGCCCTTCGCATGGTCTTAGTAAGGACTATTTCCGCTATAGTATCTGCATTTATTCTCAATTGGTTACTGCCAATTCATAGCAGTACAATAAGTACATCAGTGCAATCAATAGCCACAAAACCTCTTTTTTCTGAATTTGCATGGCAGTGGATTATTGTTACTTTAAAATTATTGCTTAAAATGTTTGTGTTGATTATGACACTCAACATTTTACAGAAATTATTAGTAGAATTTGGAGTTATTCATTGGTTGTCAAAGATGCTGCGTCCTATCTTAATTGTTTTTGGGTTACCGGAATCCACCTCTTTTTTGTGGATTGTAGCCAACATTTTAGGATTAGCTTATGGTTCGGCGGTGATGTTGGAAGAGGTCAATGAAGGACGGATTAGCAAGGAGGATGCTGACTTGCTCAATCATCATATTGGCATTGCACACAGCAATTTAGAAGATGTAACCCTCTTCTTTTCTATAGGAGCTTCTCTGTGGTGGATGTTATTCCTAAGGTGGGGACTTGCGGCGGTGATTGTTTGGGTAAGGAAGTGGATACTTCAGGTAAAAAAAATTGAGTATCAATAATCATGTAAAAGAATGGGCTGATTCACAAAACGATGACTGAGTACCTTCAATTAACTTCCATCATACATTGTTGGCAATCAAAGCGAAGTTGGAATCTGTTTTTTCCTGTCAATAGGTAGAGTGGCTCTAAGATTTTTTTTGCAGGCTGCTTTTCTTTTTTACAACAGCCTATTTCGTGCAGAATGCAATATTTAGTAAACATAACAGGGTGTGTCGGTTTGCTTTTCTTTTCAAATGCCGGTTCTATATCCTCTACTCCACAATCCTTATAAAACTGTTCTGCTTGATGATTGGCAACATTATGCAAATAAGAGAGATGCGTTTCCGGAAAAAGAGGAAAATGCTCAGGGATAATTCTATGGGGTTGTAAATATTGTTTTTTGCGTTCTAAAATCAATTTATCACCGACTTGTCGCCGCAGATCGCTCAAGATGGAAGAGGGAATAAACCAATTATTGGAAAAATTGACAATCAGATTGTTAAGATAAAACAAAGTGTTTCCCAATTTTGAAAGTTGAAGCCTGATATTTTCTGATTGGTCATTATGGGCTGTTTTTTTTTCTAAATCAATAAATATTACCGCCTTACATTTATCTTCATCTATTGCCGTTAGGCTAAAACCTGAAGGAGTCTCTTCTAACAAGAATTCTAAAGCGATTTTTCTTTCAGCCGATTTTTTAGCCAATATTTTCTCAAAATCGTTATTCCAATTACGGTAAAGCTCTGTATTAAGGGTCAGTAGCGGCATTTCTAAGGGAAAAACTCTTCCCTGCTCCACACGATTTACACGGAATCCTTGCAACTCATGTTGTGCATTAAAAAAGCAAATTCCGTCTCCGTTGTGTAGCTGTTTTTCTCCGGTAAATATAAAATAGTTATTTTCTATGGTTTTGACGGTTCCTATGGGTTCTCCAATAGCTTTAGGTGTATGAGGAGAAATAAGGGTATGATCTCTACCGTTTAAAAAATAGGTCGTAAAACTGCGATTAAAACTTTTGTTTGGTGTGGGAGTGAAAAAATGTGTTACCAGCCCAGAAGAAGCCCTTCGCAAGTCGGTTCTTTTTTCAAAAATAGCATCCAATTTTTGACGATAATAAGCGGTGATATTTTTAATGTAAGACATCTCTTTCAGTCTGCCCTCAATTTTCAAGGAAGAGATCCCCGCATCCAACAATAGTTCGAGATTTTCAGACTGATTGAGGTCTTTCAGTGAGAGCAGATGTTTGTTGGAGGATAATATGTTGCCTTCCGCATCCTGTAAATTGTAGGGCATTCTGCAAAATTGCGCACATTCCCCGCGATTGGCACTTCTTCCCATAATAGCTTGACTTATATAACATTGACCACTATAAGAGACACACAACGCCCCATGTACAAAGGCTTCTAAGCGGACATTCGTCTGCTTTGCAATCGTGTGAATCTCCTCCAATGACAACTCTCTTGCAAGGACAATCTGTGAAAAGCCTACATTTTCAAGAAATTTTATCCTTGCTATATCACGATTATCACATTGTGTACTGGCGTGCAGTGGTATAGGTGGAATATCAAGTTTGAGAATGCCCATATCTTGTATAATCATCGCATCCACGCCTATATCATAACAGTTGCGAATAATTTGCTCTGTTTTTGCGAGTTCAACATCATAAAGAATGGTATTTAAGGCGACATAGACTTTTGCCGAAAAGAGGTGTGCATAATCGGCGAGACGTCTAATATCATCCAATGAATTTCCTGCTGCTGCGCGGGCACTAAATTTAGGTGCACCAATATAGACTGCATCAGCACCGTGGTTAATGGCTTCTACACCAATATCGGCATTGCCGGCAGGAGCTAAAAGTTCGATTTGCCTCACTTTATTCATAAATTCCAACCA
>JAITTF010000018.1 GCA_031287215.1 Bacteroidales bacterium | reverse complement strand
CCAACTATACCCGCTATACCTTTTCCGGCAAAGAACGCGATAGTGAAAGCGGCTACTCTTACTTCGGTGCACGGTATTATGACAGTGATTTGAGTATTTGGCTTTCTGTTGACCCGATGGCATCTGAATTACCTCACCAAACCCCTTATGCTTATTGCTCTAATCACCCCGTTAATAGAACAGACCCCACAGGGCTGTTAGATGATTGGGTAGAAGCCGCTAATGGTACGATATACTGGGATGATAATGCTACTTCTCAAGCTACAACTAAGGATGGTGAAAAATATTTAGGTAAAAATGTGCTTGTGGCAACTCATAATAGAGATGCGGACTTAAATGAACCTATTAACACTGCAAGATTTGATTTGTATCTCGAAAGTAATCATGATGGACCAAGTGCAAGTATTGAAGGTAACACCGTACCTGCGGATGGGACGGTATCCGGCACATTAGCCGAAGGATTATATTCGGCTCGTTTTCAGGGGAGAAATAGTTACTTAGAAAAAGGAAAAACAGATTTAGCTTTAGTCGTAAATGAGGGAATGACTGTTCCTACTGCAGAAGGCAGTCCAAAATCATCTATGACAGGCATTTTCCTTCATAAGGGTAATCCGTTTCAAACATCTTTATCTGACTCGAAAGGAAACCCATATTCCAAAGGTTGTTTAACAGGTCCTTGCATGCCGGGTTCAAGTGATAGATGGGACAATTTCGGTGCACAATTAAAAGGATTTAAAGGTAATTTGTATCTAAGAGGTACTCCTCAATCATCTTCAGCTTCTTCTATTGATAGCTCTCTTCCCGGAACGGATATTTTAAAACGTTGGTGATATGATAAATTATTTCAGAAATATTTTCTATGGAATGATTATGTTTATTTGTTTTGCATCCTGCTTTTTCTCTGAGAAAAAAAATAATGTAGATACAAATAATCCGGTTGATATTTATGTAGATAATGTAGAAAAATTATCAGTTATTGATAGTATAAATATTGGAAATCTTGTCAATAATAAATGGTCTTGCATAATTGCCAAAGATTGTATTAATATCATCACATTTACCAAAGATGGATATGAAGAAGATAATTGTGAATGGAATTTAATTTTTCGGGGGAAATATCATACATCAAAAGATACTATCTTTTTAACCGAATATGGGTTAGCATCAGAACTGCCGGGCGAACATCGCATTGTAAAGACAGCAATTTACACATATCTTTACCAAACAGACAGTCTGAAATTTATCTGCAATAAAAAAATAGAACATGAGAAAGTTGTGAGTATTTACTATCCCAACTTACCTGTTTATTTTAAGAGAGAGTTAAACTGATTCTCCCTTTTTTCACAGCGAAGCGGCATTTTTCTGAAAGAAGTCTTTAAACTTCTTGTTGGTGAGCATTTTTTCTACGAGGCGGAAGATGGTTTGTTTGTCTTCTTCTTCGAGTTGTTGCATAAGTTTTCAACCGTTTTAGATGATATTACTATTTTTTGTATTTTTGCGGTGTTAATAAAAGAATCATGGAATATACAGCAGTTTTTCAAAAAATGGAGAATGGGTGGTATTTTGCTCAATGTGAGCAAATGCCAAATGCCGTTACACAAGGAAGAACAATAGCAGAAGCTAAAGAAAACTTACAAGAAGTTATTGCTTTGCTATTAGAAATTCAGAAAGAGGAATGTGAGGCACGCAATAGCGGTAAAAAGCTCATTCATAGAAAAATTGCTCAAATAGCCATGTTATGAAAAGAGGAGTTCTGTTAAAATATCTCACAGAAAATAATTGCATCGTTTATAGAGAAGGAGCCAATCATACTATCATAAAAAACAGTCATACTAATAGCTGCACAGTTCTTCCAAGACATGCAGAGATAGGCGACATTTTGGCTAATGAAATATGCAAACAGTTAAATATTCCTAAAATAAAAAAATGAGGTTTTTTACTTGTTATTTTTCTGATTATTGCTTTCTGCCTTCTGCTTTTTACAATTGTCCCACCTCTCCTTTTTCCCACTCCTCCGTTCCTCCATTCTCCGTGTTCCGTTCTCCCTTCAGCCCCTTCGGCGAGTTGCGCGTTGACCAGCGCACCACCTCCTGGAACTCCCGCTACACCTTCTCAGCTAAGGAGAAAGATGAAGAGAGTGGGTATGGGTACTTTGGGGCGCGGTATTATGACTCGGATTTGAGTATTTGGTTGAGTGTTGATCCGATGAGTGATAAATATCCCAGTTTAAGTCCTTATAACTATTGTGCTAATAATCCTGTGAGGTTGGTGGATCCCAATGGGATGGAATTTATTCTTACTGATTACAGAAATATGAAAGGAGAGATGCTATATAAAACTGACGATGGTTTAAAAGAAACAATTTTAGTTCCAGATGCAAATATTCCTAAATTAGCCGAAAAACTACAGACAGCACAAGATAACGGTACAATCAATGACCCAGAGACTAACAAAAAAGAAATGCATACATTGGGGCAAACACCAACGGAATACACTAATAGAAAGCAAACTGGCAATACTGAACGTGATAATTTGTATAAAGAAAATTACAACAAGACTTACGATGGTAAAACGAGCTTTATGGATAAAATAGTTAATTTTTTTTCAAATATATTGTCCATTGGAGGAGCTGAAGGATCTGATCAATCTATGATTAATTTTGGAGCTTCTGTTGAAGGACGACAAAACGGCGAAGCTGATAAAAAAGAAGGTCTAATAAGTAGAACAAATCCAGCGAGTACTTTTAAAAACAACGATCCTAAGATTAAATTACAAAAACAATAAAATTGTACCATCAAAATGGAAGAAATTACAAAAATTGAGAAGCTGTATTTCTACAAGGGAATAGTTTACATATACATATATATTCTTTTTTTTGGCGTATTATTTGAACTCTCAAAATTATTATTATTGATCAATTTTAATGCTTATGTCTTGCCTATTGCTCATTCTGTGTTATTGATTATATCTTTAACGCTATTTTTTACTTTCAAAACAATACCAAATATAAAAGAATGGAAGATGCTGATAATATTTATTTCAGTAATAGTACTAAAATCATTCATCTCTAATTCGGTGATAAATTGGACATCGTTTTTGTTTAATGATTATGATTTTAATATTGATGATATTGTTAAAACAATTCACAACCAATTTTTTGTCTATAGTTATTCGTTTATTGGCGCCAATTCCATTTTGCTCATTCTGATTTCTATATTGAAACATTATAAAATAAATCCATCAAAACAAAAAGAACTTAATTATATCGAAACGGAAAAATCAGATGAGAAACAATAGATTCCGCGCGCGGTATTATGACAGTGATTTGAGTATTTGGCTTTCTGTTGATCCGATGAGTGATAAATATCCCTACCTCTCTCCCTACGCATACGTGGCTAATAATCCTGTGAAATTGGTTGACCCGAATGGGATGGATATATGGACAATCTCTGAAGATGGAACCATCAATCGTCAAAAAGATAAAAAAATTGACAGAATTGATGTGATTGATAAAGATGGAAATACAATTAAAGGCACAGAGGCAAAGTATGGTACTATAAAACAACATACTGCTAATTTTAATAAGGATACTAAAAATGATTTTTTTGATATCAACAACGATGATTTGGCAACAGAAACTTATGCTAATATCGCTGATAATACGAGTATTGAATGGTCACACGCAAAAATTGGCACAAAAAATTCCGACAGAAATATTATTGGCACTTCTCATAGAAAAGGTTCTGATGCTACAATCAGTTTTTTATTTTCTACTAATTATACGTTAAAAGAAGTAACGCACAACCATCCAAGTGGTTCTCCATTCCCGTCATTTCCTGATGAACGTGGCGGTCATGATATAGGAGTTTCCGAAATGCTACAATCAAAATTTCCTAATATTAAACAGAATATTTATGTTAACGGGAAAATTGGTATTCAAAAGGAAAGTATCCTTATGATCATACTGGACCACTTTGGGGTGTTACTATTTCTCCTAAATAAAAAAGTAATGAAAAGTTTTTTTTTATTTTTGTTGTGTGTCTCAATGCAATTTTTAACGTTTTCTCAAGATAAACCTATTTTGTCATTTCAGGTATATACTACTAATAATAAAGAATTTGAAAACATTTTGAATGATTTTATAGAGCATGAACGGCAATATTTTTATTATGACTCAACAACTATATTTAGATTGTTTTTCGTTAATAATTTGGATGAATCAACAACTATTCATATAATTTCTGGGGATAATAAAATAAAAATTTTTCCAGATTTATGTGTAGATCAAGATAAAACAAAATCATTTATTCTCAAAATAAATAAACATTTCTGGTATTTAATATTGCAAGGGGAAAATATAGACTCTACTTTAGTCTCAAACATAAATGAATATTTTCATTATTTACCTATCAAAAATAAAAGAATAATGCAGAATGATTGTCCTATTTATGATGATATGTATATACAAACAAGTTGGACTTTTACATACAAACAAGGAGTTTTTTATGAAATTGGCAAAGTTCCCCGAAATTATGGCAAGATAGAAAACGAACAACTTTTAGATGAAAAATAAAGTGTACGATGTATTTCAATTTTCCAACAGCAACAGAATAAAAAAAACACTAATTTTGCACCATGAAAAGTAAAAACAATATCACCTCCCAATGGACAGCCTGTGTCAACATGGAAATGCCGATCCTCACAGGCTTTTATCGCCCTGCAGAAGAAGATACTGTAGATCCCGGCACCTTAGAACCCGAAGAAGGGGATGGAAAGAATGTTACAACGTCCTCAATAACAAAGGCACCACCAAGAATAGGCTTATACGGCTTATGGTCAAGGAAAGCCAATA
>JAITTF010000012.1 GCA_031287215.1 Bacteroidales bacterium | reverse complement strand
TGGTTGGATAATCACTCATAACTTATATCTTAGTAACCATAAAGTTACGAAATAATATCTAATCAACCAACTGATATTCAATATATTATATTAATATTTCCTAAATTCAAAACAGTTTCTTAGTCTGTATTTATTGGATAAACCCCGTACCGCTGTTGATAGGCAGCAAAACAAGGAAACATTGGAACTCGCTACGAAAATCCGAGCGGAACGCGAGCAGGAACTTAAAGAAAGCATGTTGGGTTATCGCCTGAGGAAAGACCGTAATGTAAATTTTCTGGACTATTTTCAATCCTGTATTGACAACTACACAAAAAAAGACCTACGCATGATGCAGATTGCCCTTAGCCGGTTTAAAGATTTTTTAAAAGAAAAATATCCTGTGTACACGTCCAATATCCGGGCGGAACATTTGAATAAGGATATGATGGCACAATTTGTCGAATACCTGCAAAGCCGGAGTATCGGCGAAGGTGCAAAGAGTATCTATCAACGGTTTAAAAAAGTTATCAAGTCCGCTATTGAGCATGATGTGATTATTGAGAATCCGTGCGACGGCGTTCAATGCAAGGTGGATGACCAGATTTTGCGCAAGGATGTACTTTCGTTGGAAGAAATACAAGCCTTGATAAATTGCCACTATGACCATGAAAACCCAGATGTAAGGCGGGCTTTTATCTTCTGTCTTTACTGCGGATTACGATTCTGCGACGTAAAGGATTTGACATTCCGGAATGTGGACTACTCCAACCGGCTGTTGAAATTTGAACAAAGCAAAACCAAAGGACACTCTGCAAGCAGCGGCGT
Organism: Bacteroidales bacterium; assembly: GCA_031287215.1. Classification (GTDB taxonomy): domain Bacteria; phylum Bacteroidota; class Bacteroidia; order Bacteroidales; family WCHB1-69; genus JAGVVH01. Next base: position 1,981 of record JAITTF010000012.1, on the reverse strand, counting down.
TGTTATCCCCCTGAATGATGGCTTATTGTCTTTGATAGGCAACCTGCCCGAAGACAGTAATTTTTTACCTTACCTTCTTACGAAAGCTGCTGTAAATCAGTAAAACGTTGGGTAAAACGAGCCGGAATAAACAAGCATATCAGTTGGCATTGCGCCCGACATTCCTTTGCCGTGAATATCCTGAACAATGGCGCGAATATCAAAACCGTTGCCAGTCTGTTGGGACATAGCGGATTAAAACATACGGAAAAATATACCCGTGCCGTGGATAAATTGAAAGAGGATGCGATTAATAGTTTACCTGAATTAAAATTATAATGATATTTTTATAAATATTAAAGTTTATTCTAATTATCAACAAGGTGCAATACAAATATCTAAATTCATACCATAAAATTCGAAGCTGGGTATGGCTATATTTTTCACTCAACAGTATGCAAAGAATCTCCCACAATATAGTAGGGTCAAGTTCATAGTCTCTAAAAAATTTGGTTGTTTCAATTATTTTTGTAAATTTGCAACGACAATTGGCAAAATGTTAATTTGATTTATGTTTTGAAGTAAAATAAATATAGCAATTAGTTTATGGGAACTATAGAAAGACAATATACTGAAGAATTATACAAAAGATACGGTGGATATTTCGCAGCATGGGATCCAGGCGTTAAATATCAATTAGGTGATTATGGGATACTGAAGGATAAAACCATTTTTGAAAGATATGGAAATATTACTACTGATTTTGGAGTTAATTTTGAAGTAACCGAACTATCTTCACCTGGTAATTTGAGCTTTTGTTCAGAGGGGATTAATAAAGTTCTGATTGATAATGAAGCAACTATAAATAATCTATCATTACCAATAACCAAAACAAAAGTAGGAATTAATCTATCATTTGAAAATGAAAAATCAATGATATTAGAAACATTTGGAATTAAGGAGTATGGAATAAAAAATATAAATGATTTAGCTAAGAAAATAAAAGAACAATTCACCCAAAATAATTGGGAATTAGATTATGCTATAATTGTATCAATTAAAAAAGCTGATAGCGAAACTGTTATTATAACAAATCAAGAAAAAGCATCAATCGAATTAAGAGCAGAAATAAATACAAATATTATCCCACTTGATGTTACAACTCTTAATATCGCAGATGCTTCTTTAAATTGGGGAATAGCACAAGAAAAAAATTGTACATACAAATTTGTTGCAGAAGGAGAATTAACGCCATTATTCAAATTATTTGGATTAAAGAAAAGTTTCCTAAAAAGGAAGGTAAAAGCAATATATTTCAAAGGTACAGGTGCAAATAGATTGGATGTAAATAATAAGACACCACTTGTGTTTAAAGAAATAAAAGTTGTTTTTTAAAATAAGCATGTTTGCATATGCATAGAGATGTCTATTAATTATTTGCTACCCTAACCTTTTTCATTTACAATTATCCATCAAACACATTCTATCAATATTTGACATCGATTATACCTTAAATGAAATTCTCTCAAAGAACCTTACAACCTCTCTTTGGGTAATGATGATGCATACCTTTCAACAATTCATATATGACGAGGACGTGGAAGTGTAGTTATATGGTGGTACCATCATAATAAAACTCCAGTAACTGATTCCCCTTTTTGAGACGCATTCATTTAATGGATGATAACCCTTCCCTGTCACAACTTGTGCATCATTAGGGTTTTTATCTGCGTAGGCTTCGCCTATTATCTGTTCAGAAGCAACGTATGATACCTTTGCAGAAACAATGACATTTCGTTTTTTCTACTACTAGATCAACACAGCCAAGCAATTCATATCTTATTGTATTTTAATGTTTTACAAAAGCACGGGAAGAAATAATAGCTTTTCCGTCACTAACAGGGATTTTATAGATACATTTGTAGCCACATTCTGGTAGTTAGAACTTGTAAACGCCCAAAATATAAAAAAACTAAAAAAATTGTCAATTAGATTTTTTTTT
>JAITTF010000367.1 GCA_031287215.1 Bacteroidales bacterium | reverse complement strand
AGGAGAACTCTTTTTTGGATCTAGCAATTAAAAATAATCTCACTATAAGTGATGCGTATATTGGGCGGAAAAATGATGTTGCAATCAGTAAGTTTAGAGATGAGGAAATGAATCGAGTTTTTGCTAATAATGCGGACAAGGAATACATATATGTCTTTTCAAGGCCTGAGAGTGCAAGGTTATATCAAGATTATTTACAGATAACAACTCTCGATGGTGTAATAATTGGGATAAAAAAATGAAAGAAGGTATATCAGTTGTAATTCCGTCGTATATGGAAGCCGAAAATCTGAACTTTATTTTTCCGAATTTGATAAAAACAGTATAAGTTAAAATAAGTTAAAATATTCAAGTTGCGCAATGTTAGTCATTATGACAATCATCCGTGTTATTGTATATTGTATGAGGGAGGTGCTCATTTATGAAAGTTTTAATTTTAGCAGGTGACTTGGGATCAATACTTAGCGAAGAAACTTCGTTAGTACCTAAACCAATGGTTGAGATAGGCAGTAAACCTATTTTGTGGCATGTAATGAAAATGTATTCTCATTACGGGTTCAACGATTTTATAATTTTAACAGGTTATAAATCTCATGTGATTAAAGAGTATTTTATTAATTATTATAATCGCTACTCAGATATTACCGTTGATATGGCGAATAATTCTGTTGAAATTCATAAAGTTCGTCATGATCCTTGGAAAGTTACTATGCTTTATACCGGTCAAGATACCATGACCGGAGGAAGAATTAAGCAAGCCCAGCAATATATAGGTAATGAGCGTTTTATGTTGACTTATGGCGATGGTGTGGCAAATATCGATATAAATGATATTATTTCAAAACATGAAAAGTCAAAAAAAATACTCACAATGACAACAGTTCAGTCTTCGGGAAAATTCGGATCAGTGACAATTCAAAATGATAACACGGTTGAATCATTTATTGAAAAATCTCAAGAGAATCAAAATTGGATTAACGGAGGATTTTTTGTCTGTGAAAACAAAATATTTGATTATATACCTGCAAATAATGCTAGAATTATATTCGAAAGAGAGCCTCTTGAAAATTTAGCAAAAGACGGACAACTTAATGCCTATAAACATATGGGATTTTGGAAATGCATGGACACTCTAAAAGATAAAAATGATTTGACTGATATGTGGGTAAGAGGAGAAGCTCCTTGGTTGTTTTGGAGCGACGAAGACAAATGAGAAATTTCAGTAGTTATTGTGATAAAAAAGTTTTTTTGACAGGGCATACAGGGTTTAAGGGTTCATGGCTTGCTTTATGGCTAACTTTGCTTGGAGCTAAAGTTTGTGGATATTCTCTACCTCCAAATACAGAGCCTTCATTATTTAAGATATTAAACCTCAAAGATAAAATAAAGAATATAGAAGCTGACATAAAAGATTTTGGAAAATTGAAAAAAGAGCTGAATGCTTTTTCACCTGACATTATCTTTCATCTCGCAGCTCAACCTCTAGTAAGACTTTCATATACAGAACCCAATGAAACTTATCAAACAAATGTTATGGGATCGCTAAATATACTTGAAGCAGCTTATTCTTGTAAAAGCGTAAAGGCTTTTGTGAATGTTACCACAGATAAATGTTATGAAAATAAAGAAGTCAAGTATCGATATAAAGAAGATGATCCTTTTGGCGGATATGATATATATTCGTCGTCAAAAGCGTGTGTTGAAATACTGTCGTCTTCTTTTCGCCGTTCATTTTTAAAAGATTCTTACGCTTTAGCAACAGCTCGCGCTGGTAATGTTATTGGTGGCGGTGATTGGTCGCAAGACAGATTAATCCCTGATTGTATAAAATCTATAAATGAAGATAAACCTATAGAAATTAGAAATTCTTTGTCGGTCAGACCTTGGCAGCATGTGCTTGAGCCGTTGTCAGGCTATTTAAAACTAGGTCAATTGTTACTTGAAAAAGGTCAAGAATATGCACAAGGTTTTAATTTTGGTCCTAATGAAGAAAGTGTGTTGAAAGTATCTGAGGTGGCGCAAAAAGTTGTTGATTACTACGGCAAAGGCAAAGTTATTGTTAGCAAGAAAGATGATCTGCATGAAGCTGGTCTTTTAATGCTTAACATTGAGAAAGCAAAAAAAATTCTAAATTGGGAACCAGCATATTTTGCAGATGAAGCAATTAAAAAGACTGTTGATTGGTATAAAAATTTTTATACTAATAATATAGATATGTTAAATTTTACAATATCTCAGATTGATGAATACGAACAAGCGATGAGGGAATGATGATAGAAAAAGTACTTAGGTTTCTGATTAAAACGCTTGCCGAGCTATATTATTTTATTGTTAGTCCGGATAAGAAAAGAGGGAAATATGTAGCTGTTTCAGGTAAAGTTTTAGGCGCATCTGAATTAAAAAATATGATAGATGCTTCTCTTGATATGTGGCTTACAACAGGACGTTTTAATGAGGCGTTTGAGCTACAGTTTGCTTCGTTTTTAGATGTTAAATATACATTAACCACAAATTCAGGATCATCTGCAAACTTACTGGCTATTTCAGCTTTAACTTCACATAAGCTTGGTGAAAAAAAGTTAAAAAAAGGTGATGAAATTATCACGGTTGCAGCAGGGTTTCCTGCAACAGTTGCCTCGGTAGTACAAAATGGTTTGGTTCCTGTGTTTGTTGATGTTGAGATTGGCAACTATAATATTGTTATTTCGCAAATTGAAGAGGCTATTTCCTCGAAAACAAAGGCAATTTTTATTGCGCATACGCTCGGAAATGTTTTTGATTTGGATCAAGTAAAAACGATTTGTGATAAGCATAATTTGTGGCTTATTGAAGATTCTTGCGATGCGCTTGGTGCTAAGTTCAATGGTAAATATACCGGAACAATAGGACATATAGGGACTTTCAGCTTTTACCCTGCCCATCATATAACTATGGGCGAGGGGGGAGCGCTTTGTACAAATGATCCTTTGCTATATCGAATAATAATGTCTTTTAGAGACTGGGGCAGGGATTGTTGGTGCTCTCCCGGGAATGATGATACTTGTAAAAAAAGATTTTCTATGAAGTTTGGTAGTATGCCATTAGGGTACGATCACAAATATGTCTATTCACATCTTGGATACAAC
>JAITTF010000362.1 GCA_031287215.1 Bacteroidales bacterium | reverse complement strand
AAGGGGAAGTAGTTTTTTCTCCGGGGTATAAAATTGGATATTTGCCTCAAGAGCCTGAATTAAATGATAATCTTACGGTGAAAGAGATCGTCATGGAAGGTGTTAAAGAGATTGTAGATGTATTGAAAGAGTACGAAGAGGTAAATATGAAGTTTATGGAGCCTATGGATGATGAAGAGATGAACAAACTCATTGACCGTCAAGGAGAACTTACCGAACTGATAGAGCATTATGATGCTTGGGAATTAGATTCTAAGTTGGAACGAGCTATGGATGCGCTCTGTTGCCCTGATGAAGACATGTTGGTTAAAAATCTCTCCGGTGGCGAAAGAAGGCGGATAGCACTATGTCGATTGTTGCTCTCCGAACCGGATATTTTACTCTTAGATGAACCTACAAACCACTTAGATGCTGAATCGGTACAGTGGTTGGAAACCTACTTACAACAGTATAAAGGCACGGTCATCGCTGTTACACACGACCGTTATTTTTTGGATAATGTAGCGGGGTGGATTTTAGAACTTGACCGTGGTGAGGGTATCCCATGGCAGGGTAATTATAGTTCGTGGTTAGCACAGAAAAGTACTCGGCTGGCGATAGAGGAAAAACAGGAATCTAAACGAATGAAAACCTTAGAAAGAGAATTAGAATGGGTAAAAATGTCACCGGTAGCACGTCACACCAAGTCTAAAGCCCGTTTGAATGCCTATGATAAGCTGTTGAATGAAGATGTGAAACAGAAAGAGGATAATTTACAGATTTATATCCCTAACGGACCTCGTTTAGGGAATAATGTCATTGAAGCTAAAAATGTTACGAAAGCTTTTGAGGATAAGATTCTGTTTGAAAATCTCAATTTCAACCTTCCCCCCAATAGTGTCGTTGGGGTCATTGGACCTAATGGTGCCGGTAAGACCACCCTATTTAGATTAATTATGGGAACCGAAAAGGCGGATGTAGGAGATGTTAAGATTGGTGAAACGGTAGTTGTCGGCTATATAGACCAGCAACATGCTGCCATTGACCCCGAAAAGACGGTTTGGGAGGTTGTTTCTGAAAATAATGAACAGATGATGTTGGGAAATAGACTCATCAATAGCAGGGCTTACGTTTCTCGTTTTAATTTCAATGGTCCTGACCAGCAGAAAAAAGCCGGCATCCTCTCCGGTGGTGAAAGAAATAGATTGCACTTAGCTTTGACTCTTAAAACCGAAGCCAACCTACTGCTCTTAGACGAACCTACTAATGACATAGATCTTAACACCTTACGTGCTTTAGAAGAGGGACTTGAGCATTTTGCCGGCTGTGTGGTCGTCATTTCTCACGATAGATGGTTCTTAGACCGGATCTGTACTCATATTTTAGCCTTTGAAGGTGATTCTCAGGTCTATTTTTATGAAGGGAGTTTCTCAGAATATGAAGAAAATCGCAAAAAAAGGCTCTCAAATGATGCCCCTAAACGTATTAAATATAAGAAATTGACCAAATGAAACGGACTGTTTCCTTTGAAAAAGATGATCAATTATACCGATTCATCCTCGAAAACGGCTTTTCTTGCTCTATAGAGCAGATGGCTGTAGGGATAAAAGTCGAAAAAAAAACCCTCTATAATCGTTATTTGAATAGGAAAAATTTAGAAATTACCGTCGGCAATCATTGGAAAATACTATTTATTGATCGGTTATATGATAAATTTGATCAATGTAATAATAGCCTCGAAAAATTACTCTTTTTTATTTTAGAACTGCAAAAAAGTTATGTCAAAGAATCTATTTTTTTTCAAAAGGAAATAGATGAAACAGCCCACAATAACGATAGTCCAAGACACCCATTTTTACTAATTTTAGATACTATTATTGCCGAAGGTCAAAAAGAAAATCTTTTCCAAGAGATCAATACCACTATTTACACCTCTTATTTATTACACAATTTAATTTACTTCTATTTTAATAAAATAAGAGCAAGAGAAATCATTACATTCCTGTTAGCCCCTCTGCTTACGCCAAAAGGGTTGGAATATTATTTACAAATAGATATAAATCGCTTTTTAAAAATTTCTCAATCTATTACCTAAGACGTTACACACAAAGATCATCATTCAGACGTTGCTCACAACGTCTCTACTGTCTATTCCTGTCTATACAAGGTTACAGGCTGGATGTATTCTTTAGGTTCTAAGAAATTGGTGGTCAGTTTCACGATGCAGGTATAAACCCCTGAAGGGCATTTTTTGCCACCATGATCAGTACCATCCCATCCAGCATCAGGGTCAACCGTTTCAAACAGTAATTTACCATGACGATTATAGATTCTCATAGAAAAAGTGGCTCTATCAAAAGCATATCCTTTTCCGAGATAAACATCATTAATACCGTCACCATCAGGCGTAAAGGCATTAGGAAGCATATAAGCAACAGGATCCGTAATGAGGATGTATTGTAAAGAAGTATCTGAACATAACTGATGAGTAGTAACAGTAAGTTCTACAGGATAATGACCCGGGTAGGTATAGATGTGAGAAGGATCTTTCTCTATGCTGGTGTTTAAATTTTCAAAATCTCTATGATATCGATCACCAAAATCCCAATGATAAATATATTCTGAATTTAAACTATTATTAGTAAAAAATATAGAAGCTTCATTGTTCAAATCAAGAGCTTTAAAATAGTCGCTTGCCGTAAAATCCGCCTCTGCAGCAGGATAAACTGTAATAGTATCAGTGCTAACACAACCCAAAAGGCTTTCTACCTCAAGAGAAATTCTGCTTGTTTTTTGACAAAAAACAGTATTAAACTGAAATCTACTTCCATCACTCCATAAAAAAGTATTAGTAGGTTCATCAGTATGGGCAATAAAAACAGAACCGGAACAGCCCTCTCTTGGAAAAATATTAACATACGGTGGATCGTAAATATGAATCAGTGCACTATCTGTAGAGATACAACCGGCAGAAGAGGTAGCTGTAACATACACCATAGAAGTCGTAGATAAAAGCGTATTAACTGAAGAAGAATAATAGTTACGACCTCCAATTGACCATACAAAGGTAGTGTTATGTCCCCCCGGATTCATATCTACCGTAGAAACTTGTAAATGTACCCCTGCACAAATGGAATCATTATGAAGAAATGGATGTACCAGCAAAGGATTTAAACCTAATTTTACAGGATAATGAGTAGTTTGCCCAATAGTTCCATTATTAATGACCGTCAAATTGTATGTTCCAATGTCAGCTGTCGTAATATTATACTTCACATATACAGGAGATTCTGTAGTAACATTAAAAGAATTGGGACCCGTAAAATTATAGCTTGCTCCGGCAATAGGATTAGAAACAGTTAATATTAAAGAATCACCAAGACAAGGTTCATTAGCAGTAAATCCGGAGGTTATAGAACAGTCGGTAGTGGCTACCGTACTCGGATTTATTCCAAAAGTAATATTAGCACCTTGACAATTACTTCCTTCAGAATTAGTAATTAATAACAGATACCATGAATCTTCTTCTGCAACAAAAAAACAAGGTTGTGTACTTGAAACAGAATAGTCGCAAACAATAATATTTGAGGGAGGACGCGTTGTCCAATTGTCTCCGGCATAGATATCATAGTAACCACAACATAATAATTGTCGAAATTGAGGAAGAGACTTTGCTTTAAAAGGTCCCCAAAGGACATAATCAACATCACACGATCCATTATAACCTACCTGTTGAATGTTAAAAACCATTAAACCACTTCCAATGGTTTTAAAAACATGCCATGAAGGATTTGATACAACACCGAAACAACCAGGTGAACCGGAACCTATAAAAGCTTCACATCCAACCGCTACCGTACCCGGAGGATTAGCAGTATTTGAAGGAAATGAGGTAGCCCCAAATTCATTAGAATTAGTACAGAAAGCAGTCATTTGTGTTCCAATAGGAACCGGTTCTGCATTGCAAGGAGAACCATACTCGGTGGATTGCTGATTGCAAACAAAACAAGTAATAGTAGCTTTCCAGCCCGCACTAGTACCGGAAGAATTAGTAATAAACCTGAAGGTAAGACTAGTCCCATCACTCAACGTAAAATCACCAACTGGCGAATGGTCTCTATCAAAAATAGCAGTAGCTATAGAAGAAGTATTATCTCCATCGTAAACATATAATTTATCATCATCACTTAATGAAAAATCAATAAACTTTACCATTAACTGGGAATTATTCGGCGAATGAAAAGTATGTACATATTCGAGGTTATTACCATAATTTCCTATCTCTCCTCCTGGATCCATAAAGAGAACATTACAGTGTTCCGTAAAACCGTTTTCAGACATTAAAACAACAACTTGTCCTTGACCAAATGCTGTTGCTATCCATAAACACGATAATAACATTAACAGAAATATTTTTTTCATCGGTGATATTTTTTTCAATTTGCAAAAATAGTGATTTTTTTTAACTTATCTAACATGAACATAGACTTTTTTTTATTTTTTTTGTTGCCTCATTTCTCTTCAATAAGACTGAAAAACTTTTCTTGGTATATATTCCAATATGGATATTGATTATTATGTTAGTTATTTTTTGTATCTTTGTCCATTGTTATTACTAAAATAATTTTATTTTTAAGTTTTTTATTATGAAAATATTAGAAGGAAAAGTTGCCTATATAACAGGTGGTACTCGCGGCATTGGTAAAGGAATTGCACTACTCTTTGCTGAACAAGGAGCAGACATAATCTATACTTCGGCATTTGAAAGCGATGATGTTGATGACCTTCAATCTATACTCCGCAAAATGGGGGTAAAAGCCAAATTTTTAATCTATGACGCTTCTTCTTTTAAAGGAACAGAAAATGCTATGAAAGAAGCATTTAATGAATTTGGAAGAATAGATATTTTGGTCAATAACGCCGGAATTACCAGAGATACCTTGCTGATGAGAATGAGCGAGTCTGATTGGGATATGGTGATGAATGTGAATCTGAAATCGGTATTTAATCATACCAAAGCAGTCCAGACTTACATGTTAAAACAACGTTTTGGCTCTATTATCAATATGGCTTCTATCGTGGGTCTGCAAGGCAATGCCGGTCAAGCCAATTATGCCGCCTCCAAAGCCGGCATTATCGGTTTTACTAAATCAGTCGCTAAAGAGGTGGGTAGTCGTAATATCAGAGTCAATGCTATTGCTCCCGGTTTTATTGCTACCGATATGACTGCCATTTTACCGGAAGACATGCGCAGAGAATGGACACAGAAAATTAGCCTTAGAAGAGTTGGTACTGTAGAAGATATCGCTAATACGGCACTCTTTTTGGCATCAGAGCTTTCCTCTTATATCACAGGACATGTTCTCTCCTGTGATGGCGGTATGTAAATATAAAATGATGAAAAAAAAAATTCTACTCTTCTTGTTACTCTCTTCACTTGCCCTATTAGGACTTGCTCAAGAGGATAAACCGCTTAGAATAGAATTAGAAACGGCAAAAGACATCAACGATTATAGTTGTGTCCCTGTTGCTGAAAATGGAATGATCGTTTTTTATGAAGGTAATCAACTTAAAAGTGATTCCATACAGTGGATCATTATGCACTATGACACTAATTTGCATAAAACTGCCAACTATCAAATCTTTTTTCCTAAGACCGTTGATTTTGTAATGAGTTACTATGACCGTCAAAATGGCTCTGTATTTTTGCTTTTCCAAACTCCTTACCAGAAAAAAGAACCTTTTATCAGTTATTTGGTAGAGTTTAATTTAATATCCTTCCAATCAACACTCTATACTATTGACGAATTAAAAGATCAATCCCTGTTTTTTCTAAAAATAGTGGATTCAAAAGCCATTATGGTCTCTTTTGCTAAAGAAAAGTATGACATTTATCTCTATGACTTAAGATTAAAATCACTAAAAAGTCCACTATTTTCCAACAATCAAATTCTTTCCGTAGAATTTTGTGAAGCAGATACACTCCTCAAGCGTCTTCATTGGGGTATTATT
>JAITTF010000286.1 GCA_031287215.1 Bacteroidales bacterium | reverse complement strand
AACATTTACATGTAATTTTCTATGACATGAATGAGCAAACGATCCCTCTTTTTGAACGATTTTTAGCAGAAAATCAGCAAATCTATAGCGATTTAATCCCTATAACACCTTCTATTGAAGACTGTTTTATTGAGTTGAGTACTCAAGGGTGATTTAGAAATAAAGAATTTTAGAAATTTTAAAAATAAATCCCGTAAAAGAACATTTTACAGGATTTGTTTGCCTCTAATGAGGTGAGGAGCGGAAAGTGAGGGATTCGAACCCCCGGAACCCCGAAGAGTTCAACAGATTTCGAGTCTGCCCCGATCGACCACTCTGGCAACTTTCCGCTGCAAAGATACAATTTTTTTTGCGTTTTGTTCATTTAACCAAAAAATTCCCTTATTTTTGCAGTCTAAAAAATGTAATTATTATGAATCCTATTTTTAATGCTTCTGTTTATCAACACAGAAGAAACCTTTTAACTAATGAAATTAAATCGGGTGTAGCACTCTTCTTAGGCAATAACGAAGCTCCGATGAATTATCCTTCAAATACCTATCATTACCGTCAAGATAGTAATTTTATCTATTTTTTTGGTCTCCATGTCGCAAACTTGGCAGCCATTATAGATTTTGATGACCCTAAAACTGTCATCTTTGGCGATGATTACGAAATTGATGACATTATCTGGATGGGAGACCAACCCTCAGTATACTCATTGACTGAATCAGTTGGCGTGAAAGAGGTACGCCCCTTTGCTCAACTTTACGATTATATTCAAAAGGCAGCTCAACAAGGAAGAAAAATTCATTTTACTCCTCCTTATCGCGGAGATAATAAGATTATTTTGTCCAATATTACTAAAATTGACGTCAATACTATTCGCAATGAAGCCTCCGTTGAACTGATTAAAGCCATTGTAAAATTACGTTCTGTAAAAGAAGAAATAGAAATTTCAGAGATGGAAAAAGCCTGCGAATATGGTGTTAAAATGCACAAAACAGTGATGAAACGTTGCATCTCGGGTGCCGCAGAATTGGAATTAGCCGGTATAGCTGAAGGGGTAGCATTATCTCATGGCAACGGTGTCTCTTTTCCCGTCATTTTATCACAACATGGAGAAACGCTACACAATCATACACATGATCAAATCCTTAAAACAGGCAATATGTTGCTGATGGATGCCGGCGTAGAAGGGCTGATGGGTTATGCTTCCGACTACACACGTACACTCCCTATAGATGGAAAATTCACCCAAAAACAACAAGAAATTTATGAAATTGTTTTGAAAGCCAATCTTTCAGGTATCGATGCCACAAAACCGGGACTTTATTATAAAGAGGTGCACCAATTAGCGGCTACTGTCATTGCTGACGGACTTAAAAATTTGGGCTTAATGAAAGGTGATGTGCACGAAGCTGTAACTTTAGGGGCACATGCACTCTTTTTTCCACATGGTCTTGGACATCAATTAGGCTTGGATGTGCATGATATGGAAGATTTAGGAGAGAATTATGTAGGTTATGATGAAACTATTAGCCGTAGTAATATCTTTGGTTTGGATGCCCTGAGAATGGCTCGCGAATTAAAACCGGGATTTGTAATTACCGTAGAACCGGGCATCTATTTTATTCCACAACTGATAGATATTTGGAAAAAAGAACAGAAATTTGCTCAGTTTATCAATTACGATAAAGTAGAAGAATATAGGACTTTCGGTGGTATCCGTATCGAAGATGATGTGCTAATTACTGAAACAGGTCATCGTGTCTTGGGGCCGCACTTACCTAAGACTGTAGATGAATTAGCAGAGATTATTGGTAAATAGATTGATTAGTTTGGGCACCATTCATTATATCCCAACCATCATCGAAAGCAAATGTCGGTTCATAAGGCAACGTTGCCGGAGTCTAAGGTGTGGGTGAGTATAAAAATGTAACAGACGCCCAATTGCTTAAATTAATTCACCTGAATTACAAAAAAAGCCGTAAAATTCATCACAATTCGATAGGTTACAAATAAGGAAAAAAGGGCAAACAATATGCCCCAGAAAACAGCGGGGATGTGACTGGCATTTTTTAAATTAGTGCAATCTCCGGCATCTTTGGGAGTGGAAATAGATCTGTATGATACATAAAATGAGGAAAATAACGATTCTGTAAATAAAATTACGGTATAAAATAGTGCAATAATGCTTACGATAGGCTGCTCTTTGTAAAAATAGAGTAGTGCAAAATTTAAACCTGCAAATAATAATACCCAAAATAGTCCATACCAATTCCTGATCCAAAAGATTAACATAATCAGAAAGATAGCCATAAATCCAATAATCAACTCTTGGTAAAATCCTTTGGCAAAGACCCAAAAGGAGAGGTAGGAGACCACTGACGCAAAGGGATAGCCCGCCAGAGATACCAAAAAGGATTTAAATGGATGTGAAGTCTGTGAAACGGTTACCCCTTCACTATTGCTTAATAATTCTATTTTTTGAACTTTACCACTCAGCAAAAGAGACATAATGGTGTGCCCTAATTCATGAACCGCCGTGTTGATAATCTTGAAAAAACGCCCCACTACCGGTATCCTGCCCATGATGAGTGCCAAAAGGAAAAAATAGTAGAACAAAGGAACGTGAAAAAGATAAAAATTTTCCATAAATATTTAGATTAATGTGCTTCAAACCAATTTTTGCCACTTTTCATCTCTATAGCAAGAGGTACAGATAATGGTATAGCATTAACCATTAAATTGTTGACGATTTTTTTAACCGTTTCTATTTCATCTTTTGCGACTTCAAATACCAATTCATCGTGTACTTGCAACAGCATTTTACTTTTTAGGTTTTCTGTTCTGAATGCCTTAAAAATGTTTACCATTGCAATTTTGATCAGGTCGGCAGCGGTGCCCTGAATGGGAGCATTGACGGCATTCCTTTCGGCAGCTTTTCGTAAAATAGCATTGGAAGAGGTGATGTCTTTAATGTAACGTCTTCTACCTAAAAGTGTTTCCACGTATCCATTATCTCCTGCAAATTTTAAAGTGTCTTCTAAAAAGTTATTGATCTTAGGAAAATGGAGAAAATAAGTCTCTATCAGTTCGCGAGCTTCTTTGTTTGGGATGTGCAGCCTGTCGGCTAATCCAAACGCAGAAATACCATATAAAATGCCGAAATTGACAGTTTTAGCATTCCTTCGCATCTCCGGAGTAACCTCTTCTTGAGCGATTTTATAGATTTTGGCAGCCATTGCAGCGTGAATATCTTCACCGTTTTTGAAGGAGTTGATCATGTCTTCATCGCCACATACAGCCGCTACGATCCGCAATTCTACTTGAGAATAGTCAGCAGCCACAATCAGTGTATCAGGAGTTGATGCTACAAAGGCTTTTCTAATATCTCTCCCTCGTTCCGTGCGTATGGGAATGTTTTGCAAATTAGGATTGTTAGAACTCAATCTTCCTGTTGAGGTAACAATCTGATTAAAAGTAGTGTGTATCCTGCCCGTTTTGGGATTTACCAATAGCGGAAGTGCATCAATATAGGTGGACCTTAACTTGGCGAGTGTCCGCCATTCAAGAATAAGGGCGATAATAGGGTGCTTATTCACAAGCTTGACCAACACCTCTTCTCCGGTTTGATACTGTTTGGTTTTAGTCAGTTTAGCATTTTCTATAATGTGTAATTTGCCAAAAATAACCTCCCCCAATTGTTTGGGAGAAGCCAAATTAAACGTCATGCCGGCAAGCTCAAAAATCTGTTCTTCCAAATGAGCTATGTCGGCGGTGAGTACATTTGCATTTTCCTGCAAAACAGCTACATCCAACTTTATGCCCGTAAATTCCATATCTGCAAGCACCTCTGTTAAAGGCATCTCAATGTCATTAAAAAGTGGCAGAAGATTATCTATTTCTATATCTTGTTGTAAAATGGCATAGAGTTGCCGATAAATTTCTATTTTTTCTCCAAAATAGCGTAATAAAGTGTCCGAATTGTGATTGAGAGGCAACGACATTAGGCTATAATGAAGATAATGCTCTGCAATATTCTCAAGATGGTGAGGCAGTTCGGGTTGTATGAGATAATGGGCAATCTGAATGTCGAAAAAAGAATTGGTGGTGCCGATATTCAACTGTTTTAAATTTTTATAGCTTTGTTTTGCTTGACAGGTAACAGTCAATAAATTAGCATTAAATAGAGCGTAAAGAATCTCTCTGTATAGCCGTTTCTCTTTTTCAAAAAAGTGATAATATGCCGTTTCCGGCGTTGTACTGAATACAAAACCGGAAATCTTATGATCCAATTGAATCCATTCAAAAAAAATGGCAGGTAAAGTTGAAAAATCAAGCTGCAGGAATAACTCTTCTTTAGATTTTATTTCAATAAATTTCTGGTTTAAAGTAATTTGAAGTTTAGGAGTGGGTATATCCTGTGTAGCAGCATTGCTGTCAACGCCGGAGAAGAGATCCTGAGTGCTAAAAAGGTCAGGTGCACTTCCGGAATTAGATGATTTAGTATCGCTTCTATTGGCATTATCGCCCAATATTCTACGAGTTAAAGAGGTAAATTCAAGTTCTTGAAATACAGCTCTCAATAACGGTTCGTTAGGACCTTTATATTCCATAGCGTTAAAATTTAAAGCCACAGGAACATCCAAATCAATAGTAGCCAACCGTTTAGACAATCGAGCCATCTCTTCATGCTCTATGAGAGTTTGACGCAATTTGTCATTTTTTACTTCACGGATATTGAGATAAAGATTTTCGATACTTTCAAATTGAGCTACTAACTGTTTGGCTTTTACCTCACCCACTCCCGGAACACCCGGAATATTGTCGGAAGCATCTCCCCATAATCCCAAAATATCAATAAATTGTTCAGGGTTTTGAAGGTTGTATTTTTCGCAAATTTCTGAAACTCCCACTACTTCAGCTTTTTGACCAAATTTTCCGGGTCTATACATCTTAATATTCTCGGATACTAATTGACCATAATCTTTGTCTGGAGTCATCATAAATACTTGAAAACCGTCGTTTTCTGCTTTTTTTGCCGCTGTTCCAATGACATCATCTGCTTCATAGCCATCAACTGCCAATACAGAAATGCCAAATGCCTCCAAAATCTGTTTGATATAGGGAATAGATTGAATAATATCATCAGGAGTAGCCTGTCGATTGGCTTTATAGGCTTCATATTCAGCGTGTCTTATGGTGGGTGCTCCCGTATCAAAGGCAACCGCTATGTGAGTTGGCTGTTCATTGTTGAGTAAGTCATACAAGGTGTTGGTAAATCCCAAAATTGCGGAGGTATTTAACCCTTTGGAAGTCATTCGAGGAGAGCGAATCATTGCATAATATGCTCTGAAAATCAATGCCATAGCATCTAATAAAAATATTTTTTTTGGCATTATCTAAGTTTTTTGTTGAACATAATCAATTTTATAAATTTTTATTCAGAAAGCTCAAAAAGGGCTTCGAGTTGGGCTGTAGTTTGTTCCCAATTGTAATTGTTGCTCACAAATTGAAATCCATTTTGGGAGATCTCTTCGTACAATGAAGGACTTGTCAATAACATCGAAACCGCATCTACGTACCCCGTAAGTGTATTGCAAATCAAAATCTCTTTGCCTGCCTGCACATTGGCTAAAGGCATGCCGGCGAGAGTGGAGGTTACACAAGGCAGTTGCACCGACATGGCTTCCAATAACTTGTTCTGCAAACCGGTACCCAACTGCATTGGTGCAATAAATATTCTGGATTTGCTGTAATAATCTGCCATAGAATTGACCCAGCCCGTAACGATAATATCTTTTGACTCTAAATTTTTAACCTTTAATGAAGGATTGGCACCACAAATGACCAAAGTAAGGTCAGGAAAGGTCTTTTTAAGTTCAGGGAATAACCGCTGCACCAAAAATTGAGCCGCATCCACATTGGGAAGATACGACATATTACCGCTAAAAATCAGATCGTACTGCTTTGGTTGCCCGTCATAATGATAAGTATCAAAGTCAACCCCATTGGCAATTACCGCTATCTTATTGTACTGTGGATGTGGAATCAAATCGCGGTCAACACCGGTAATAATCGTATGATGATCGAAAAAATCAAAGATATACTCTTCGTATTTGGCTAACCTTTTATACTCTAAAAAGTAGAAAAATTTCAAAATGGTAGGCTCTTTTTCATATCTACGGTGCATGCCTTTTGATAAAACATCTTGATAATCAATAGTTTTTTTGATTGTAGAATGTTTGATATATTCAGCTACACGCACCAATTGACCATAAAGATGCTCGGGCTTGATGCGCTCAATATGCTTATTGATAAGACGTTGAGCTTGATGACTGTAAAAATAGCCACATTGAATAGGCAGCCCTTTAAAGTAAAAAAGGATAATGTTAAAGATTTTAGTCCACCAATTGATTTTAATAATATGTAGCTCCTCACAAAACACGGACACTTTTTCTATCTCTTCTTTTTTTAAATGCCTATCATTTAAACAAATACAATATATTTTGTTGTTTTTAGATAAATATTTAAGTTGATAGAAGGCTCTTAATTTATCCCCTTTTTCAAGTGGATAAGGAAACCGAGAAAATAATACCAACAATTTCATGCGTCAAAAACAATTATTAAGTTCAAAAACAGCTCATTTTTTCTTTTGAGTTCTGACTGCAAAAGTACAGGTTTTTTTTTGATTATTCACTGCATCTCATGACACTCTATTAAAAAAATAATTAATTTTAAATCCTTCTGTTTTCTGCTTTCTGATTCTCCGATTGACAAAATAAAATAAAAATTACCAATAGCT
>JAITTF010000233.1 GCA_031287215.1 Bacteroidales bacterium | reverse complement strand
TATGGCAGGGATAGCTTTAACAGATAATGAATTAGTAGTTCGTTACATAAATGGTGATGAATCTTCTCTAAAGACATTAATTAGCAGACACCAAAAGCGTGTTTTTACATACATTTTATTATCTGTCAAAAACAGAGAATTAGCGGAAGATATTTTTCAAGATACCTTTATAAAGGTTATTAATACTCTAAAATCAGGCGCATATAAGGAAGAAGGCAAATTCGTTCAATGGGTAATGCGTATTGCTAATAATTTAAAAATAGATTATTATCGCAAAATGCAACGGATGCCGATATACGATAGTATTAATGAGTTTGACATTTTTGAGGTTCTTAATTGCACAGACCCATCTATTGAGCAAAAAATGATCACGGAACAGATCCACAAAGATATCATTAATTTGGTTCAACATTTACCTGAAGAGCAGCGTGAAGTATTAGAAATGAGAATTTTTCAAAATATTAGTTTTAAAGATATTGCAATCAAAACAGATGTTAGCATCAACACGGCTTTAGGGCGTATGCGATATGCTTTGATTAACCTCAGAAAACTTATTAAAGAGCACAATGTTGTAATAGCATAGATGCTAACTATTAGCTTATCTTATCAACAACACCGTTCCTTTGTGTTGCATTCTTTTGCCCTCTTTAGTAGTAAATTTTACTAAATAAACATATTGTCCCTGTTCAGCAGGAATTCCCTTAACTATGCCATCCCAATTCTGTTGAAGAGAGCGGGAACTAAATACTAATAAACCTTGTCTGTTATAGATATAACATTCGAAATTAGTGAGTTGTTCTTTAGGTAAAATGGAAAAACAGTCGTTTAAACCGTCTCCATTAGGCGTGAACGCATTGGGAAAAAATACAAGATTTGTAATGTCTTGAATAGGTTCAGTTAGTATTTCTTCACTTGATACTTCATCTCTATTTTCAACTCGCTGCAGGTCATCCGTTTTTACTTGACAGGGTTGATCTACTAACTGATTATTTATAGGAATATTGACTTTTTCTGTTCGAGAAAGTTCCTCTGAATTTTGTTCTTCAGAGCTTGTTAAGACAGTTGTTTTATGGCTGGAAGGTAATTCAAGTTCCATTGTAGAAGTTGCTTCACTTACTGTAGGCAAAAGAGGATTACAGGTAGATAAAGGATCGTTGTAGGATATTGATTTTGACAATATTGGTTCTGATGGTTCAAAAAAAGGTTTCGAAGAAGAAGAGGTACCAACTGTATCAAAGTCCTGATTTCCAGAAGTATTTATTGCTGTTGAGGGGTTCTGTTTAGGGTTTGGATGGTTGTATAAAACAAAAGCAACTATTGTTATAGAGATCAAAACGGTTGAAAAACTTCCCATTTTTATCCTTCTATTTCTCTTTTTTTTATAATTGAAATTTTGCAGATCTTTATTCATTTTAATTATCTCCCAAACCTCTTGCGGCGGGTTTGCAGTAATTGCTTCAAAATTATCTCTAAAAAAAGCTCCTATTTCTTTCATTTATTATTATTTTATCTCATTTTGAGACCATTTTTCAATTTTTTGCTTCAACTCTTTTTTTGCTTTAAACAATTGAGTTCTCACAGTTGATTCAGTACAGCCTAACAGTGAAGCAATCTCTTTATTTTCATATCCATCTATCTCTTTCATATTAAATACAGTTCTGTATCCTAAAGGTAATTTTTGCACCATATTGAGCAATACCTCATAAGGGACGTCCACATCATCATTAATTCTTACATCTTGAATTTCGTTATCATATTCGTCCGTAGATACGAAATTATTTTCAATATTTTTTTTCTTAATATAATTCAACAACGAATTAATGGTTAGTCTTTTAGCCCAAAAACCAAGTGAACTTTCAAATCTAAACTGATGTAAATTGAGAAAAATTTTAACAAAGACATCTTGCATCAGGTCTTCAGCTTCGGCAGTATTTTTAGCGTATCTTTTACAAATTGCAAAGAGAGCACCTGAATACCTGGAATACAACTCTTTCTGAAATTTCGGGTTTCCCAAAATCACTCCTTCAACCAACTCTTTATCTGTAAACAATTTTTGCATCAGTTTATGTCTAAGAGACATTTTTTATAGTTATTTGTTGCTTAGCATATATAGAAAAATAATAACTCTATTCATAATCATGTTAAGCCTGAAAAGCATCCATCAAAATGAGTTGAATACTATTAGTTCATTCCTCTCGATTTTTTAATCCGTTCGTAAGCCTGATTGAGTTTGGTAAATTTTTCTTCGGCATCTTTACGGATCTCTTCCCCCAAATGGGTTACCCTGTCGGGATGGAATTTCATAGCTAAACTGCGGTATGCTTTTTTTACCTCTTCATCTGTTGCCGTTGAAGGTACCTCTAAAATTTTATAATCGTTTTCGAGTGAATAATTATTAAAAGTATTATAATTACCACTTGAACTATGTTGGCTGTATCCACCATACCCTTGTCCATAGCCGTTACCATAGCCAAATCCTGCTCCTGTATTAAACATGACATACATTGCTTTGATAGACTCAAAATCATTTCTACTAACGCCAATCAAGTCGGAAATCATTTGGATGCTTTGTAGTTCTGACTGTATAAAACTACCGTCAACGGTGGCTAATCCGAACAAAAATTGAAGGATGTATAACTTTTCGTGAATGGTAGCATTCTTGTTGACTTCAGCACAATAGACATTGATGTCTGGAGGACTATTTAAAATATCTCTAAGAGAAATAAGTAATTCTTTAGCCGTTTCAGTATCAAAATAGCGAACTAAATATTTTTTTACGTAATTCAATTCCGAATATTTAATTGTATCGCCATCCGATTGAACCAAATGGGCGGTAAATACCATCAATATATGGGTAAAATCCTGTTGTTTATAGTGTTTTTGACTACGAACGGTTCGTCTTAAAAATAATCTATTGATAATCAGAACAATAAATGCTGTTGCTAATCCTCCGGTAAAGCTGCCGGTAAAAATCCAACCTAATATAAAAGCAAAAAATGGATACATCTCTATAAAAAAGACACTCTTTATTTGAGAAAAAAGAGTGTCAGTGATCATTGATTAATAATAAACACTCCTAAGAGAGCTTATCTTAAGGATTAATTTCAAAAAGTTCGACTTCGAAAATCAAGGTAGAACCGGTTTTAATTATACCCATACTTCTATCTCCATAAGCAAGATTAGAAGGAATATAAAAAATAAATTTCGAACCTACAGGCATCAATTGTACGCCTTCTGTCCAGCCCGGAATTACTTGATTAAGACCAAAAGTAATCGTTTCACCTCTTTGTACTGAGGAATCAAAAACTTGTCCATCGATTAAAGTGCCATGATAATGAACTCTCACTTGGTCAGTAGCAGTAGGTTTTGCACCCTTTCCCATAGTAACTACTTTATATTGCAATCCTGAAGGGGTTTCTACTACGTCTTTATTTTTCTTATTTTCAGCCAAAAATGCGGCACCTTTTGCCATCTCTTCAGCTGAACCACTACTTTGTTGTGCTATGATTTCTTGATCTATCATTTCAAAAATCTGTTGCATTTCAGCTTGTGAAAATTTATTGTTGCCGGCAAGGGCATCTCTAAGACCGTTAAGAAAATCTGTTTCGTTAAGCGTAATTTTAGCACTTCTAAAACTTTCACCAACATTGGCACCTAAAGCGTAACTTTTTTTCTGTTCATTTGTCATTTCTTGTGATTTTAATGAATTACTCATGCAAAAAACGAGTAATATTGAAATAATTAAGGTTGTTTTTTTCATTCTATAAATTATTAGTTTTTATTTTTCAAATTAATGGGTATTATTATTTTGACA
>JAITTF010000103.1 GCA_031287215.1 Bacteroidales bacterium | reverse complement strand
AAATTACCGGAGGATTACCGCAGCCCCCGGCATTGCAAGGTAATCATAGTGCAGTGATAAACCGCTACGGACATTTCGGGGAAGTCCCTAAACCCTGCGCCATAGGGTTTTCGACTATTTTTACCGTATAATACACTTGAACTTATTCTTTCTTTCTACTAAAATATATTAGGAGTTATTTATGGGGATAAACCTTGACAAACCGCATAAATGGAAGCTTGATATAAAAAAATCAGTCGATATGTATAACGATTGGTTTATGAATTTTGCTCCAGAAGCATTCAGAAATACACGCCTCAAGACGACTGATGATGTATTAAATACATTATCAAAAACGGATAATTATAAAAATATATCACCAAAATTATTAGCAGATAATCCAGAAATATTAGCAACATTGCGTATGTCTACTTGTCCTCCAATAGCAGTTGACCGTTTAATTGGACTGGCAGGAGTTAATTCAAATTTAGTAAAAAAAATTGAAAATTCAAAAAAGTTGCCTGATAGAATGTCTGCACCTGAATTGGATATTGAACTGTCAAAAATATGTGTTATCATATTAAAATTATTAGATAAAGATATTTTCCCATGGTTAAATAATTCAGATCCAATAAATAGTGAAGAGATATACCGTGCCTCTACTATTATAGCAGATCGGCTCTGTGGTTCTATTGCAAACCCAATTATTAGAAATGCTCAAGAAAAAAGACAGCTTGAATTGATAAAGTTATGGCTTGAGAAACGCGGATACAAACAATCAGGGGATAATGAAAAACTATCTCTTGATAATTTAATACCCGGTACATTTGCTTTTCATTTTAATATTCAAGTTAAAATGGACACTTCACGCAGGTTTGTAAATATTCCAGTTGATGTGGCAATAAAACCACTAGGTAAAAATAAAAAACCTGTATTTCTTGAAGCAAAATCAGCCGGAGATTTTGCCAATGTGAATAAAAGACGCAAAGAAGAGGCTCAAAAAATGTCTCAATTACGTAATACTTATAATGGCGACATCATATTTATATTGTTTTTGTGCGGTTATTTTGATTCTGGATATTTAGGTTATGAAGCGGCAGAGGGGATTGACTGGATATGGGAACATGCCATTGATGAACTGGAATATTACTTGACGGAAGGCTAAGAATGGTTGATATTGATGACATTGAATTTAAACGCAAGGCATTACAAGATTCTCTTGATTCACAAAAAACATTGAAGGAAAGAAATAGGCTTGGGCAGTTTTCAACGCCAAAAATACTTTCTGATTCAATTGTAAAAGCCGCGCTTGCATATAATAAAGATGAAATAAGATTTCTGGATACTTCTATAGGGACCGGTGTATTCTTCTCATCGCTTCTTGCTTGTTCTGATAGACATACTGTTTTATATGCTCAAGGTTATGAAGTTGATAAACATTATGCGATCCCGGCTATGGAACTTTGGCAGGGGACGAAAATTAATTATTTTCTCGGCGATTTTTTTGATTTTACACCACCGCAAAAAAATGATGAAAAATTTAATGTAATCATTAGTAATCCGCCATACATTCGGCATCATTATATCATAAATGAAGTAAAGAAAAAACTAAATGAACGTATCCAACTTAATTTTGGATTATCCTTTTCAGGTTTAATGGGACTATATGGCTATTTTTTAGCACTCTCCGCCTTATGGTTGCAGGACAATGGAATAAGCGTATGGCTTGTACCAAATGAATTTTTAGATGTTAATTATGGAGAAGAAATAAAAACTTTTCTTTTAACAAAAGTAAATTTATTGCGAATTCACCGGTTTAATCCGGAAAATGTACAATTTTCAGACGCTTTAGTAACATCAACTGTTGTGTTTTATACAACAGGAATAACCGCTGCTCCTGTTTTGTTTACTACCGGACAAGATATAAATAATCCGGATTATCAAAAAAAGATAGCGTTTCAAAGACTCTGTCCAAATGACAAATGGTCACATTACTTCTCCTCACAAAAACAGAGAAATAAACCCATGAATACAATTGGTGATTATTTTTCTGTTAAACGAGGAATTGCTACTGGTTCAAACAAGCATTTTATATTGACCAACGAACAAGTGGAAAAAATAAATATACCTAATAAATACATTAAATCTATTCTTCCAAGTCCAAGATATATTAAAGACAATGTTATTAAGATTAGTAAAGATGGTTATATTGGTGATATACAAAGCAAATATTTACTTAATATTACCTGCCTTGAACACGAGATTGTTGATTTACCACAAAAACTTATAGATTATTTGAATATAATTTATTCCGAGGTTAAAGATAATTATATAATACGAAATCGTTCTCCGTGGTTTAAACAAGAATACCGTCCTGAATGCCCCTTCTTGATGTCGTACATGAGCCGTAACACAAAAGAACCATTTAGATTATTTTTAAATAAAACTAATGCCACGGCCCCTAATGTTTATCTAATGCTTTATCCAAAATTTGATTGGAAAAAAGCTGAAGTGCAAAATGAAGGATTTTTGGATTATTTGCATAACAACTTACAAAGGATCAGTGCTGAGACTTTTGTTTCTTCGGGACGTGTTTATGGTGGAGGACTTTATAAACTTGAACCTAAAGAGTTAATGAGTGTACCGCTTGATGATATTTTATCAGAATATTTAATTAATCTAGAAGTTTTTGTGGT
>JAITTF010000091.1 GCA_031287215.1 Bacteroidales bacterium | reverse complement strand
CAGGTGCACAGGGGCAATGGCTTTGGGATACCCGCACGGTACCCTTCGGCAGTTATGTTTATGCTGTTTATCAGAACAATACGATGTTGGAGTCGGGGAAGTTGATTGTGAGATAATTTCGGAGAACGGAGAACGGAAAACGAATACGTTTTCCGTTCTCCGTTTTCACTCCTGACTTAGTTAGCGAGGACCTAAAATAACGTTAAAAAAAACTTATTCAACCTTGGTATTGTGGTGATTAAATCACTCAATCACCTTTTGCCATAAATCTTGCAAGGATAGATATGAGTTAGATAATAGGGAGGGTACTTTCTCTTTTTTTATCCATTCTACTTTCGTAATATGCTCTTCTGTTTGAGGCAAAAGCTCCTGAATAGAAGGTGCATTAAATTTATACCAGGTAGTTTCTTTCAAAACAGGAATCTCTTCATTCTCAAAAGCATAGGTATGAAAGGTAGTCGCCAACTCTTTTCCAATGGTAATAGTTTGTACTCCGGTCTCTTCTCGTATCTCTCTTAGTGCTGCTTTATCGGCAGGCTCATGCTCTTCAATTTTTCCTTTTGGAAAATCATAATGTCCTTTTTTATAGATCATCAATACTTCTCCAACTTCATTGAAAACAAGACCTCCGGCAGCTTTCATAAGATTGTAATGAGAAGCAAACTCTTCGAGTTCTTCAGAGGATTTTAAAATAGTTACACTATCAGTCGTATAGATTTTAATGGGAAATTTCATGGTATTTATTTAAAATAATTATTTTTTATAAAGAAAATCAAGAGCGTCTTTGGAAAAGTTCGGTTAGTTTTTTCACATAATCGCTATCGGTATAAATAGAGGTACAATCTACCCCTGCTTTTTTAAACAACTCAAAAGTAGTCCGTTGGTTGTCTGTCCACCACTGTTCATATTCTTGACGGGTAGTAGCATTAGAGCTATCGGCAAGGTATCGCTGACCTGTTTCGACATCGGTAAGATTGACTAATCCGATGTTAGGAAGTTTAGTTTCTCCCTCATCAATGATATGTAGAGCTACTATATCGTGCTTATTAGCAGCAATTTTCAACACTTTTTCAAAATCATTATGAATAAAATCAGAAATTACAAAAGTAGTACATTTTTTATTAATTACATTCGTCAAATAGCGTAAGGCTTGTCCTACATCTGTACGTGTACCTGTAGGTTCGTAAGCGACTAATTCCCTAATAATTCGTAAAATATGTGATTTTCCTTTTTTAGGTGGGATAAATTTCTCTATTTTATCACTAAAAAAGATTACCCCAACTTTATCATTATTATAAATTGCAGAAAAAGAGAGCACTGCAGAGAGTTCTGTAATTAAATCGGCTTTAAAAAGATTGCGAGTTCCAAAAAGGTTGGAGGCACTGACATCAATAAGCAACATGACCGTTAGCTCTCTCTCTTCTTCAAAAATTTTGACATAAGGTTGATTGAATCGTGCTGTTACATTCCAATCAATAAAACGCACATCATCACCATAATCATACTGACGCACTTCACTGAAAGCCATTCCCAACCCTTTAAAAGCACTATGATATTGACCGGAAAAAATCTGCTGAGATAGCGCTTTTGTCCTGATTTCTATTTTTCTGACTTTTTTTATTAATTCAGCAGAATCCATACTCAAAGATTAAACATTTTCAATAATTATTAAACAATGATATACAGACTATTATGGAACTTCAACGGTATTCAATATTTCGTTGATAATGTCGGCAGTAGTAATATTTTCTGCTTCTGCTTCGTAGGAAAGACCAATTCTATGGCGAAGTACATCATGACACACAGCGCGAATATCTTCCGGGATTACATAACCACGTCTTTTGAGAAAAGCATAAGCCTGTGCTGCCAAGGCCAAATTGATCGTTGCACGTGGGGATGCACCATAGTTAATCATATTTACGAAGCTATTAAGGTGATAATCGGCAGGAAAACGGGTTGCAAAAACGATGTCGGTAATATAATTAGAAATTTTTTCATCAATATAGACCTCTTTCACTACCGCACGAGCTTTGAGAATCGTTTCAGGAGTAAGTACAGGGTTTACTGTGGGCATAGAATCTGTAAGATGCTGTTTTAGAATGCCTTTTTCTTCCTCTTTATTAGGATAATGAATCACTACTTTAAGCATAAAGCGGTCCATCTGTGCTTCAGGAAGTGGATAGGTACCTTCTTGTTCTATAGGGTTTTGAGTAGCCATTACCAAAAACGGTGCAGGCAATGGATAGGTATTTTCTCCAATAGTAATTTGGCGTTCTTGCATGGCTTCCAACAAAGCACTTTGTACTTTCGCAGGAGCACGGTTAATTTCATCTGCTAAAATAAAATTGGCAAAGACGGGTCCTTTCTTAACTTGAAATTCCTCTTTTTTCTGACTGTAAATCATCGTACCGATCAAGTCGGCAGGCAATAAGTCCGGCGTAAACTGAATACGGCTGAATTTAGCATCAATACATTGTGATAATGATTTAATTGCAAGTGTTTTCGCTAACCCAGGAACCCCTTCCAAAAGGATATGTCCATCTGCTAACAAGCCGATCATCAGACGTTCAACCATCTGTTTTTGTCCAATAATCACTTTATTCATTTCAAGATTAAGCAGGTCCACAAATGCACTTTCCTGCTGAATACGGGCATTTAATTCTTGAATATCAATAACTCCATTCATAATTAATAGTTTTTTTTACTTGATGTGATATAAATTCATATTTTTTTCGTTTCTCATTAACGAAAAAAAAGAAAGAATGTTATATTCGGCACAAATTTTTTGGTATAAAAAAGATTTTTTTTTATCTATATTCTTACTTTTTAAACATCTTATAAAAGAGCATATCATTGATTACCAGACGGACAGATGCTCCATAATTGAGGTTAAAATTCCGATATCCGGGTAGATGGAAACTACTCCCCGACAGATAGAAAGTAGGGTCTATAGAAACATATTTATTAAATGCTATTTTAATACCGGCAGTCATAAAAAAACCATATCCGGATCCGCCCCATTTAGTGGGATATTCTTGTAAATCTACTCCGGGCACATAATCAGCGCCATTATAAGGATCCAACAAAGTATATTCTTTCTGATCTTCAAGTACCATAATAAAATGCCTAACATTTACATAGTTAAATTGAGCGCCAATTTCAAGAAATGGCTTAATAATATTATGTGGATGAAATAGATAAGAGACGGAAGCTTCAATAAAAGAGCGTTGCTCGGTACCGATAAGCCACTCCTGAAACGGACGATCTACTTGAGTATTGGATTGAGGACCATGATAATCCAAGATAAAAGAACCCATGGCTTTGAGTTGTGAGTAAGAGTAATTTACATTTAACCCCCAATGTTTGTTAAATTTATACTTTAATCCAATGGAAAATGCAAAAGCAGTGGAATACCGCATTTCGCCAACCGGCAAACTAACCAAAAAAATAGAATCTGTAATATAGGGATATTTCTCCCTCATAAAGTTAAATACTTCATCATATTTGTACTTATTACCAAGCACATAAAAGATATTATTCTCATTTACTCTACTTCCGTTATAGTATTCTGCATTGTATTTATTAGCAAAATAGGCTCCTGCTGAGAAATAAAAGTCAAATCCTTTACTGGTCCAAGAGCTATCTTGTATGGAACTGTTTTTTTGTGCAAAACCATCCCCTATAGTTCCAAAAAAGAACGAAAACAATATTAAAACAAGACCTATTAGAGATTTAGCATTCATGGGAATAAGATTTATTCTATCAATAGACTACAGATGTATAGCCTCTCCGTACGCCGCAGCAGCAGCTTCCATAATAGCTTCCGACAACGTAGGATGAGGGTGTACAGCATCTATAACGTCTTTACCGGTAGTTTTATTATTTCTTGCCAATACAACACCGGATATCATTTCGGTAACATTTTCTCCTATCAAATGGCAACCTAACCATTCATTACTATTTTTATCGAAAATCACTTTCACCATGCCATCTCTATTGCCGGAAGCAGTAGCTTTGCCGGAAGCGGTAAATGGGAATTTGCCTACTAAGATCTCTTTTTTTGCTTCGAGGCACTGTCTTTCTGTCATCCCAACAGAAGCTACTTCGGGAGAGGTGTAAGTACATCCCGGAATATTACCATAATTGAGCGGATGCGGTGCTAATCCGGCAATTTTTTCCACGCATATCAATGCTTCATGAGAGGCAACATGCGCTAATGCAGGTCCGTGTACAACATCACCAATGGCATAAACTCCTTCAATATTAGTACGATAGAAGTCATCTACAATAATTTTTCCTCTTTCTACAGCCACACCGCAAGTCTCTAAGCCAATATTTTCGATATTAGTAGTGATTCCGACAGCAGAAAGGACTATTTCGCACTCAATTTCGGAATAATTTCCTTTCCCGTCTTTGATAGTAACTTTATTCAGTTCGCCAGTAGTATCTACTTTTTCTACTGAAGAAGAGGTCATCACTTTGATGCCCAATTTGCGGAAAGAGCGTTCCAACTGTTTTGAAATCTCTTCATCTTCTACCGGTACTATGTTAGGAAGAAATTCCACTAAAGTAACCTGCACGCCCATAGAGGCATAGAAGTATGCAAATTCGCTTCCAATAGCACCTGCCCCCATCACAATCATAGATTGAGGTAGTTGAGGAAGGGTTAAGGCTTCACGATATCCGATTATTTTTTTGCCATCTTGAGGAATGTGCTCCAACTGACGCGAGCGAGCACCGGTAGCGATAATGCTATGGTCTGCCTCGTATTCAAGGCAGCCATGATCATGATCAAGAACTTCAATGGTATGATTTGAAATTAATTTTCCAAATCCCGAAATGACATCTACTTTATTTTTCTTGAGCAG
Organism: Bacteroidales bacterium; assembly: GCA_031287215.1. Classification (GTDB taxonomy): domain Bacteria; phylum Bacteroidota; class Bacteroidia; order Bacteroidales; family WCHB1-69; genus JAGVVH01. The sequence continues at coordinate 5,145 of JAITTF010000091.1, read as the reverse complement.
AAATTGCACTCCTTTGCTCATGGTCTCGGCAACTGTGCGGCTTCGTTTGATGATCGCTTCAAAGTCAGGAGTAACTTCACCTGTAACAGCAATTCCATAATTATCGGCATGTTTAGCATAAGTGAGCACCTGTGCCGATTTCATCAATGCTTTAGTGGGAATACAACCCCAATTGAGGCAAATTCCGCCTAATTCCGCTTTTTCTACAACAGCAGTTTTAAGATTCAACTGTGCGGCTCTGATGGCGGCTACATAGCCCCCCGGACCACTTCCAAGAACAATAACATCATATTTCATACTCATTTCTTTTATAGCTTATTAATACAAGAAGCTCAATAAAATACCGGCAGCAACAGCACTACCAATCACACCGGCAACATTAGGTCCCATAGCATGCATCAACAAATAGTTGGTTTTATCATACTTCAGACCTTCTACTTGAGAAACTCTGGCACTATCAGGAACGGCAGAGACCCCTGCATTTCCGATCAATGGATTAATCTTATTCCCCTCTTTCAAAAAGAGATTAAAGATTTTAACAAAACATACTCCACCGGCAGTGGCAATAACAAAAGAAGCAGCGCCAAGTCCAAAAATAAGTATTGATTCTACTCTCAGGAATGTACTTGCCTGTGTAGAAGCACCAACTGTCAATCCGATCAATATGGTTACGATATCAATCATTGGACCACTTGCAGTCGTAGCTAATCTTTTAGTTACAGAACTTTCTTTCAATAGATTACCAAAGAACAACATTCCTAAAAGCGGAAGACCACTGGGGACTAAGAAAGCGGTAAGTAAAATACACATTAAGGGGAAGAGTACTTTTTCCCTATGAGAAACTACACGAGGAGGACGCATTTTAATCAAACGTTCTTTTTTAGTTGTCAACAATTTCATAATAGGAGGTTGAATGACAGGTACTAATGCCATGTAAGAATAGGCAGAAATCGCAATAGCTCCCATTAAACTGGGCGCTAATTTGGAGGACAAGAAGATAGCCGTAGGACCATCAGCACCTCCAATAATAGCAATAGATGCAGCATCCGTAGGAGCAAAACCTAAAAATAACGCAATGATATAAGCCCCAAAGATCCCCAACTGAGCAGCAGCTCCAATGAGAATCAATTTAGGATTGGATATCAATGCCGAGAAGTCAGTCATAGCACCTATACCAAGAAATATTAATGGAGGATAAACTCCTTTTAATACGCCAAAATAGAGGTAATTAAGTACTGAACCGTTTTCGTAAACTCCAATTTGAAGACCATCCACAAAAGGAATGTTACCGATAATAATACCAAAACCAATCGGAATCAGTAGCATTGGCTCATACTCTTTAACTATCGCTAAAGCAATAAAAACAATACCCACTAAGATCATGATAATATTGCCTATTTCACAATTAGCGAAACCTGTATAGCTAAGGAACTGGAGAACACCGTCTCTAAAAAATTCAAAAAATCCCATTTTCTATAAAATAAAATTGTAATTACTCAATAACGATTAAGACATCTCCTTCCATAACAGCGTCGCTACGTTGAACTCTAATCTCTTTAACTACTCCTTCTTTGTCGGCATCTATATTATTTTCCATTTTCATAGCTTCCAGAAGAATAAGATGTTGACCGGATTTCACCGTATCTCCTTGTCTAACAAAGACGTCCAGAATCACACCCGGCAGGGGCGATTTGATCGAGCTACCACTTCGTGGTGCTGAAGAAGCCTGTGCGATTACCGGTTTTGGTGCCGGAGCAGGTGCTACTTGTGAAACCACTGCCTGTTTTGAAGGTTTTGGCAGTATGATTGTCGGTGCAGGCATGTTGGGCATATTCTCAATTTCCACTTCATATTGTGTACCATTGACCTCTACCTGAGCTATATTATCTTCTATATTGGAAATTTCTACAGAATATTTATTTCCATTAATTTGAAATTTATAATTTTTCATTTTATATATTTGTTTTTATTATGATTAACGTTTTCTGTTAACTTGTTTTAATACAAGATGTTTCTGAGACCATGGTGAAAAGTGAGCAGAAGATGAATCGATAGTAATAATACCGCTCTCTTTTTCATGTTGGTTGGTAAAATAGAGATGAAGTGCCAAAGAAAGTGCTGCAGATTCCTCACCTGTAATATCCTCTTCTTCAACATTACCTTGACTCTCTTTTTTTAAAGTATTCGGTACTTTAGTTTTACGTAATTTGAATTTCGTCCTCGCTACTTTACCGAAAATTTTCATCAACAAATATATAACTGCTAAAGCAGAAAAAACTGTAACCATCGCTATTATAGCTAATCCAAATCCATATTTATCTCTCGCTTGAACCTTTTCTGCTTTTGTTAATCCTTCATCCACAAAATTGGTAGAACCAGGAGTAAAATAGTCCAAGAAAACCTTATTTGAAACCATGTTTCCGTTTTCATCTTCCTTTTCCTCAATGCCATCGGTAAAATAGCCGTATGATTGACTTGAATGGCGTAAAATCTCCGGAAATTCAAAAATATCTATTAATGTTTTACCATTAGAGCTAATTAAAGCCACATAATTTGAACTACCCGGTAAACTGGGGTCAAAATTGACATGAAAAGTTCCATATTTAGGAACATTATCCATATAAAAAACTACAAAACTTCTCTGTGCAATCAATGTCAATGGGTCGCCTTTCGGAATTCGATACCAATTTTTGACACCACTACCATTGTATAGTCCGGTAGTATCATTAGTAAGAAAACATTCAGCAACGTTGACACTATTGTAAGCTGAGTTGAAAATTTCTACCCAAGGAACATGACGTCCATATTCATCGGCAAAATTATCCACATTATCAATCAACATCTCGTTAATTTTCAAGTCATTAATAGTTTGTGAAAACATACTAATGCTCATCGAAAATAACAAAAATGGTATTATTATTAATTTCTTCATAAAAAATCTCTTTTTATATACTGTTGAAAAATTATAAAGGAAGGTTATCGTGCTTTTTAGCAGGATTTTCCAAACGTTTATTTTTGAGTGATTCTAAAGCTCTAATAACTCTAAAACGCGTATTACGTGGTTCGATAATATCATCAATATAACCATATTTAGCTGCTACAAACGGATTAGCAAAAGCATCGCGATATTCTGCCTCTTTTTCGGCAATAAATGCAGCTTTTTCTTCCGGATTTTCGATGCCTTTGATCTCTCTGCCCATTAATACTTCTACAGCACCTTTTTCTCCCATAACAGCAATCTCAGCGGTAGGCCAAGCATAGTTGATGTCTGCACGTAAATGTTTAGAACTCATTACGATATAAGCGCCCCCATAATCTTTTCTGAGAATTACAGTAACTTTGGGAACTGTAGCTTCACCAAAAGCATACAATAATTTAGCACCATGGAGGATAATACCGCCGTACTCTTGACCTGTACCGGGTAAGAATCCCGGGACATCAACCAGCGTTACGATAGGAATATTAAAAGCATCACAAAAACGAACAAAACGCGCACCCTTACGAGAAGCATTGATGTCTAATACACCGGCTAAATATTTAGGTTGATTAGCCACAATACCCACTGACATGCCATTAAAACGAGCAAACCCGATGATGATATTAGAAGCATAATTAGGTTGGATTTCTAAGAAATCGCCATTATCAACGATACTGCTGATCACCTCTTTGATGTCGTAAGGCTTGTTTGGATTATCAGGAATAATCTGATTTAGAGAATCTTCAAGACGATTGATAGGGTCATTTGTAGGGATGTATGGAGGTTCTTCCATATTGTTGGAAGGCAAATAGCTCAGCAATTTTCTAAGCATTTCGATACCTTCATCTTCATTATTAACTGCAAAATGAGCGACACCCGATTTGGTAGAATGGATAGAAGCACCTCCCAGATCTTCGACAGTAACATCCTCGTTAGTAACTGTTTTTACCACTTTAGGACCGGTAACAAACATATAACTTGTATTTTTGGTCATCATAATAAAATCCGTTAAAGCAGGAGAATACACAGCACCGCCGGCACAAGGTCCGAAAATAGCAGATATTTGCGGTATGACGCCTGAAGCAAGGATATTTCTTTGGAAAATTTCGCCATAACCTGACAAGCTGTTAACGCCTTCTTGGATACGTGCACCGCCGGAATCGTTAAAACCGATAACAGGAGCACCCATTTTCATTGCCTGATCCATTACTTTACAGATTTTGGCTGCTACAGTCTCAGATAAAGAACCTCCAAAAACGGTAAAATCTTGCGAAAAAACATATACTAAACGACCGACCACAGTACCGTAACCGGTAACGACACCATCGGAAAGATGTTTTTCGTTTTCCATACCAAAATTGGTACAACGGTGCGTAACGAACATATCAAACTCTTCAAAACTTCCTTCATCAAGAAATTGAAGAATACGTTCTCTTGCTGTATATTTACCTTGTTCATGCTGTTTAGCGATACGTTTTTCACCGCCACCAAGGCGAGCTTTTACTCTTAATTCGAGCAACTCGTTGACTTTGTCTTGCATTGTCATAATTAACTTATATTAGATTGACTTAATTTTTATAAATTCCTTAGATAATCAAAAAAAAAACTTAGAAAGTCTTTTGAGACTGCAAAAGTACTAAAAAAAACTTTGTAAAATCCTTGAAATAAAAACAAAAAATCAAAAAAAAATAGTATCTTTGCACCCTCAAAAGCCCAGGTGGCGGAATTGGTAGACGCGTCGGTCTCAAAAACCGATGAGGTAATTCTCGTGCCGGTTCGATCCCGGCCCCGGGTACACAAAAAGACTTGATAAAAAAAACAGCTATCAAGTCTTTTTCTATTTCATACTATCTATTTAGAAATTGAAAATACCGCTTGCCCATTTTGTTGCAGTGCGTCTTGAGCCTCTAAATTGCCCATCATTTCACTACCCCAATGAGCAAAGTCGTAAACTATAGGCTCTTTAAACCAATTGTTTACATTCATCTTTACCTCTAAGGTGGTCGTTTGGTCTTCTAAGACCATAAAATTCAGATCAGTAAAAGTAACGGTAAAAAAGTGATGTTTATAAGAGATCATAGTAGAATCTGCAGCATAGATTTTACTGATGCCGGTGTGAATATTCAATGGTTTCTCTGCGCCACGATCTTGCCATTTGCCATTCAATT